>CAZXMK010000139.1:0-7934 GCA_964641935.1 uncultured Syntrophaceae bacterium | reverse complement strand
GGTTTCGCCCGGGAGGGACGGTACGAGGTCAAGCCCACCGACCTGAACGAGATCATCGAGCAGGCATCCTCCATGTTCGGCCGGACGAGAAGGGACATCACCATTCTGAAAAAGCTCGAAAAGAGGCTCTGGACGGTCCATGTGGACCGGGGGCAGATGGACCATATGCTGATGAATCTTTTTGTGAATGCCGGCCAGGCGATGAGCGGGGGAGGGACGCTCACCGTGGAGACGGAGAATCTGTATGCCGGCGGCGGCCACACCGCGCCTGTGGTGGCCGATGCCGGGAGATTCGTGAAGATCTCGATCGGCGACACGGGGGCGGGGATGGACGAAAAGACCCGCAAGCGGGTCTTCGAACCGTTCTTTACGACAAAGACCATGGGGCGGGGGGCCGGCCTGGGGCTGGCGATGGTCTATGGGATCGTCCGGGGGCATCAGGGGATGATCGATGTGAAGAGCGCGCTCGGGCGGGGCACGACGTTTGATATTTATCTGCCGGCCGTCGAGAAGGATGCCGTTGCCGCCACAGCGAAAAAACGTGAAGGGAAGGGGACGATTCTCCTGGTCGACGACGAGCCGACGGTCCTGGAGGTCAACCGCCGGCAGCTCGAGGCGCTTGGATATGAGGTTTATGCCGCGGCGGGCGGCCGGGAGGCCCTGGACGTTTATGCGAAAAATCAGGAAGAGATCGCCCTGGTGATCCTGGACATGGTCATGCCGGGCCTGTCGGGCGGCGAGACCTTCGACCTGCTCCGGGAGATCAATCCGGAGGTCCGCGTCCTTCTCTCCAGTGGGCACAGCATCGAGGGGCAGGCGCAGCAGATCCTGAACCGCGGCTGCGATGGTTTTCTCCGGAAACCCATTGATTTCGAATGGCTGTCGAGAGAGCTGGAGAGAATGCTCGGACGCAGGGAGAAGCATTGAGTTCGTTGCTCCTGCTGGGCAGTGCGTTTCCTTCTTCGATACATTCCGCCGTATTCTTCCCTCCCCGACGACGGATGCCCGCCCGCTCATTCTCTTGACGCGGAGGATCAAATTCCCTATAGTTCACCGGCCTTTCCGGAAATCCCCGGCGTCTCCCGGACGTCCGGCCGACCCGGAAGGGGAATGGAACATTCCGAAGGAGCCTGCATCATGAACGAGACAAGCACCCCTCCGCCCACCGACTTCATCCGCGACATCATCGACGAGGACAACCGGTCCGGCAAGCACGACGGCCGCGTCGCCACGCGCTTTCCCCCGGAGCCGAACGGTTACATCCACATCGGCCATGCCAAGAGCGTATGCCTCAACTTCGGCATCGCCGCCCAGTACGGCGGCACCTGCAACCTGCGGATGGACGACACGGACCCGGAGGGGGAGTCCCTCGAGTTCGTCGATTCGATCAAGGACGACATCCGGTGGCTTGGATTCGACTGGCAGGACCGCCTGTTCTTTGCCTCCGACTACTTCGAGGCCCTCTACGACTTCGCCTGGCGGCTCATCGAGGACGGCAAGGCCTATGTGTGCGACCTGACACCGGACGAGATGCGGGAATACCGGGGCTCCTTCACCGAACCGGGGAAAGAGAGCCCCGGCCGGAACCGATCCGTCGAGGAAAATCTGGACCTGTTTTCGAGAATGCGGGCCGGCGAGTTCCCCGACGGGGCCTACACGCTCCGGGCAAAAATCGACATGGCCTCGCCGAACATCGTCATGCGGGACCCCATCATGTACCGGATCAAGCGGGCGCCCCACTACCGGACCGGAGACGAATGGGTGATCTATCCCATGTACGATTTCGCCCACGGCCTCTCCGACGCCCTGGAGGGGATCACCCATTCCATCTGCACCCTGGAGTTCGAGAACAACCGCCCCCTTTACGACTGGTTTGTGGACCAGCTCATTCCCGGCGACCGGCCGCGGCAGATCGAGTTCGCCCGCCTGAACGTCAGCTATACCGTCCTGTCCAAGCGCCGCCTCATCGAACTGGTCACACGGGGGTTTGTGAACGGCTGGGACGACCCCCGCATGCCCACCGTGGCGGGGATGCGGAGGAGGGGCTATACGCCGGCGGCGATCCGGAACTTCGCCGCCGCCATCGGCGTGGCCAAGAACGACAACCTCGTCGACATCGGTCTCCTGGAATCCTGCGTCCGCGACGACCTGAACGAGACGGCGCCCCGGGCGATGGCCGTTCTCAGGCCCCTGAAGGTCGTTCTCGACAACTACCCGGAGGGGCAGGCGGAGGAGTTCGACTGTGCCAATCACCCCCAGAAGCCGGAACTGGGATCCAGGAAGGTTCCCTTTTCCAGGGTCCTGTTCATAGAGCGGGACGACTTCGAGGAGATTCCGCCGAAGAAATACAAGCGCCTGGCGCCCGGGAAGGAGGTTCGCCTCCGGAACGCATACGTGATCCGTTTCGAGAAGCTGTTGAAGGACGAAAAGACCGGCGAGATCCTGGAGCTTCACTGCACGTACGACCCGGATACCCGAAGCGGCCCGCCCGCCGACGGCCGCAAGGTCGACGGAGTCGTCCACTGGGTGTCGGCGGAGCACGCCGTGCCCGCGGAGGTGCGGCTGTACGACCGGCTGTTCACGATCGCCGATCCGGCCGGGGATGATTACCTGGACCACCTCAATCCGGAGTCCCTCCAGGTCCTGGCGGGCTGTTTCGTGGAGCGGTCCCTCGGAGAGGCGCCGGCGGGAGGCCGCTGGCAGTTCGAGCGGATCGGATATTTCTGCGCGGACAAGAAGGATTCCCGCCCCGGGAAGCCCGTCTTCAACCGGATCGTGTCCCTTCGCGATACCTGGAGCAAGATCGCGGCCCGGAAATAGAAGGAACCCTGGTCGGGGAAAGATGGCAGGCGAAAGATTCGTCCTGTTCAGAGAAAAGGGGGACAGATCAAAAGAAATCTATCCCCCTTTTATGTTTGCCGTGGAGCGGGTGCAAACCGTGCAGGTCCAATTCCAGGATTCGGCAGCAGAAGAAGTACGGACGGTCTGCCGGATCACCGGTTAACCCTCCTCTCGGGACTTCTCCCATCCGGTCAACTGGAGAAAATGAACTCTGGATGCGGTACATGGTTTGAGGGCAGGTCACGATCCGAACCTGTTGAGAGGTTTCATGATCCATCCATAACGGAACAATCCGAACTCCGCTCCGGCGCAGCAAGAAGAGTGTGAAAGGAGTCGTTTCACATGTCGGGAATGACAAAATGTTCATGGCTTGCCGTCGTATTGGCCGCTTTCATCGTTTCAGGGTGTGCCGCTTCGTTCAACAGCAAGGGGCTGAATCTGGTCGCCGAGGCGAACTATACCCAGGTCGTACGGGAATTCGAACCCGGCAAGGAACAGTATTCCAGCCTGCCCTTTCAGGATTTGATCTATCTGTGCTCCGCATATGGCGAGCTGAAAAATTACAAGAAACTCTTTCCCTGTCTGGATGCGGCCCAGGCCAAGGTGGACACCGGAGATTTTATCGCTGATGCGTGGAACCATTCCGCAACGCCGTCCAGACTCAGGACAAACGCCTTGATCGAACTGGGCCAGTACGAAGACGCCGTCAAGGCAGCCGAACTCTCCAATAAAATCGTTGTCGACAATCAACTGAGCCGCTTTGAGGAAGTGAAGGTGCTGGAAATCCTGGGTATTGCCTACGGCCTGGCAGGAAAGGCGGACAAGGCCCATGCCGCCGCCGAACAACTCAAAGGGCTGTATCTGGGTTATCCCTATATGCTGGTCAAGGACGATCGCAATATCGCTTTGGCCAAAATTTACATCATCCTGAAGAAGTACCCCGAGGCCATCGATGCCGTTTCGTACAAGTTTGAGGATTCCAACTCCTTCCTGAAAACAATCAGCGGGTGGGATGTCTTCACCAACAATAAATTGTCCTTTGAGTTCATGAAAAACAAAAGCCTCTATGAAGTGGGGCGTACAGCCGAGGCCAAGCAGGGATACGATGCGCTGTTGCAGTATCCCTACATCCAGGACCGGGGGGAGATGCACTGGATTATCCTTTTCGACCGGGGCCGGATTGCCGAAAAAGAAGGCAACATCCGGGAGGCGATCCGGTTTTATGAAAAGGCGGTGGATGTTATCGAGCAGCAGCGCTCCACCATCAATGTCGAGGCTGGGAAAATCGGATTTGTCGGGGACAAGCAGGCCGTATATCACAGCCTGATCGCGACGCTGTATGCGGACAGGCAGTATTCGAAAGCCTTCGAGTATGTGGAGAGATCGAAATCCCGGGCCCTGGTTGATCTCCTGGCCGGCAAGAAAGACTTCATGGTCAAGTCGGCCGGCAAGGAGGAACAGGTGCGCAATGTCCTGGACGCCACGGTTCAATCGGAGGAGGAAATTCTGTCTTCCGACAGGAGCGTCAACCGGTCGCAAAACCGGAGCATTGCCGTCAAAGCACGGCAGGATCTGAAGCGCGATGTTCCGGAGCTGGCTTCGCTGGTGACGGTGGATGCCACGCCCGTATCCGGGATTGCATCATTTCTCTCCCCGAAAGAGTCCCTGGTCGAGTACTATTATTCCGGCAACGACATGTTCGCTTTTGTCATTGCCGCCGGAAGCCTGCAAAGCATCAGGCTCAATCCCGCAGGGCTGGAGGAAGAGGTGGCGGCCTTCAGGAAGTCCCTGGAAGACCCCCGCTCGTCCGCAACGTTGGTGTATGCCGGAAAACTGCATCAGCGCCTCTTCAAACCGCTGGAAACGGCCTTGCAAAACCAGGATCTCGTCATCGTTTCGCACGGCATTCTGCACTACATACCGTTCAACGCCCTGCACGACGGCAAACAATACCTGATCGACCGTTACCGAATCCGTTTGATGCCCAGTGCAAGCGCCATGAAATACCTGGGAGAGAAAAAGGGACAAGGGAAGGGAGGGATTCTGGCCCTGGGCAACCCCGATCTCGGCAATCCGGCTCATGACCTTGTCTTTGCCCAGAAGGAGGCGATCGAGGTTGCGAAAATCTGGCAGAATTCCAAAGTGTTTGTCCGCAAGCAGGCCACGGAGGATGTCGTGCGCAGGTATGGCGGGGAGTACCAGTACATTCACTTTGCCACGCACGGCCAATTTTCACCGGACAATCCGCTGCAGTCGGCGCTTCTTCTCTCTCCCGACGCCCGTTCCAACGGAATGCTGACGGTGGATAAGCTTTATTCCATGCGACTGGACACCCGTCTTGTCACCCTGAGCGCCTGTGAAACGGGCCTGAGCAAGGTGGCCAACGGGGACGACCTGGTGGGGCTGACGCGCGGATTTCTCTACGCCGGTGCCGGTTCCATTGTTGCCAGCCTCTGGAAAGTGGACGACCTGGCAACGTCTCAGTTGATGATCCGGTTCTACCGGGAGATGCGGCAAACGGACAAACTCAGCGCCCTGCGCAAAGCCCAGCTCGAAACGCGCAGGAAGTATCCACATCCCTTTTATTGGTCTTCGTTTCAATTAACCGGCAGCGCCAGATAGGGCATTTCAAGCGTTGACCTGCCCCCCAAAGCAATCCAGGTTTCCGGGGAAAGGATCATCGCCCGTGCAGAGACCCGATGATGTCTCCTGCGATGGCTCCAAACACGGGGATCTCCGGCCGGCATCATGCCGTTCTTTCTTTACAATCATCCAATCCCATCCTGTTCCTCCACATCCGTCGGATCCCCCTTTCTTGTGTATGCCAGGTAGCGCTCGAAGTCCCCGGCCAGGGCGGAGGAGTGCATGTACAGGTTCGATTCGCAGGGGATGATCGTCGCCTCCGGCAGCGCGGAGGTCAGGCGCCGGATCTTCTCCTCGGCGTGCAGCTTGTCCGTTGACGCCAGGGTGATCGCGACGGGGATGGAGACCGTTTCCAGGTCCTGCCAGATCGTGTAGCCGATGGCGGACTGGGCGGTCCGCTTCAGGCGGCGGGGATCGGCGGTCAGCAGGGTGTCACGGTAGCGCTGGAGCTGCTCCGGCTCCCGGGCCGCGTCGATCCGGAAGTTCTTCAGGTACCAGAGCACGACATGCTTGACGAGGTGGTAGGTGCCGGCGGGAAGGAGCAGGAGCGCCTTGATGAGAAGGGGGGCCTTGAAGTCCGCGTTGGGGCCGATCATGAAGCCGGCTTTCGCCCGGAGCCGTCCGTGCTTGAGGGCCTCGATCAGGGCGGTCGCCCCGAGGGAGCTCCCGGCGACGATCTTCCCCGGGTCGTCGAGCCCAAGTCCCCTGCAGGCCTCCACAAGGTCCATTGCCATCCGGGCGACGCTGAAGTCCGCGGGAGAAAGGCTTTTCCGGTCGATCCGGGCCGACGTCTTTTCCCGCGACTCGATGTAGTACACCGGCCGGAGCGGGATAACCTCACGGAGGAAGTCGATCCAGCCGTAGATCGCCGAGGCGAAACCCGGCACAAAGACAAGCGGGTCCGCGGTGTGGTCCCCCAACGGCCGGAACTGCAGCACCTGGAGAGAAACGTCCTTTTCCACGGGGACCATCCGTACGGAGAACTCCGCCCCGGGGTGGCGGATCGGGTCGGTCATGTCAGCGCTCATTGTCGATTCCTGTGGGACCGTCACGGTCATCGTCATTCCGAAACAACGGCGATTGGAAGCCGCCGGCTGTCCCGTCCCTTCATCCAGGTCAGGATGGAAAGGGCTGCCAGGATCAGGAAGATCCCCGCCGTTTCGCTGGCGTCCATGCGCTCCCCGATCTCCAAGATCGAAGCGGTCATGCCAATCACCGGGACGGCCATCGTTCCCATTCCCGCCACGCCGGCGGGCAGCTTGTTCATGATATACGTCCAAAGCAGAAAAGCCAGGGCGCAGACAAGAACGGCATTGTAGGCAATTGCCATAACGAGATAGGGCGTCCATTTCACGGTCGGAGAGGGGACGAAGACGGCGGCGATTACGAGGGGAACCGAGCCGTAGAGGAACTGCCAGGCCGTGGCGGACACGAGATCGAAGTCCGGCACCCGCTGCATCCACTTGATGGTGATGGCGCTCAGCGCCCAGAATATGCCCGCCAGGACGGCCAGGATCTCGCTTGTGAACGTGGCCTTCAGGGACCAGGGCTCCAGGAGCAGAACCAGCCCGGCGAAGGCCGTGAGGACCGGAACCCAGTCGGCGCCGCGGATTTTCTCGCCCAGGATCGGCCGGGCGAAGAGGAGGATCCAGAAGGGCATGGTGTAGACCAGGATGGACGTCTTTCCCGCCCCGCCGCTGGTAAGCGCCCAGATGATCAGTCCCGTTCCGGCGGCTGTCTGGAGCAGCCCCAGCAGGATCGTGAGGGGAATCTGTTTCGGCCGGAGGGACATGCCCCTGCCGGCCATGAGGGCGAGGAGTATCAGCCCGCCCAGGAGCATCCGGATGGCGTTGAAGTCGAAGGGTCCCATGAACTGCAGGGACTTCTTCATGACGACCCAGTTGTAGCCCCAGATGAGCGCCAGCAGGACCAGCGCCGCAATGGAGCGCCCGTTGCCTGAAAGCCGGTTGATCACGATGCCGAAGGACCCTTCCTCTCGGTTTCGCTCACGCCCCGTCCCGGTCCGCCCGGGACATGGGGAGACGCGCCGGGACAATATACGGAAGCGGGCCGGCTTTTCCCATTCATTTTTTGTCCTGCCGGGGGTTCCCCGGCGACCGGGCCGGCAGCAGGGAAATTCCGTTGACAGCGGCAATTCCGCACCATTATGCTTCCTTCCATCATCCAGGGGAGGGAAGGGAATGGACACATCCGATCTTCAGAAATACTGCGACAAGGCGATTCAGGCCGGCGGCACGCACGCCGTCGTCACGACGCCGCAGACGGTCGTGACCGCGCCGTGGGTGCCGTGCACCGCGGAGTCGCCGTCGAGGTGGGCCTCTCCGGTGCGACGCTGCGCGTTCTTCTTATCGAGCGCCTCCTTGAACTTGCGCTTCATCTCCTCGGATGCCGTCGTGTCGTCGGTGCTCATGGCATCAACCATACGCACG
>CAZXMK010000138.1:0-8004 GCA_964641935.1 uncultured Syntrophaceae bacterium | reverse complement strand
AGACGGTATGGTTCGGCCTCGGGATGATCGGCGTCGTCGGCTGGTCCGTGGCCATCCCCACCCTCATCGGGACGGCCATCGGGCTCTGGATCGACCAGTCCTGGCCGAGCCGGTTTTCCTGGACCCTGATGCTCCTCGTCCTCGGTGTGGCCCTTGGATGCCTCAACGCGTGGTACTGGGTGAAAAAGGCCCGGGAAAACATCATCAAGGACTGACCGGGGCGCCTCCTGGCGGCGCACGGCATCGAGGATGAAGAAACGAAGGAGGATGCCTTTCATGGACTCCCTGACCCCTCTTATGATTCCGCTTCTCGCGGGGAGCCTGCTGGGGTTCATCTATTTCGCCGGCCTCTGGCAGACGGTGAAGCGCCTCCCCGGCGCCCGCCATCCCTGGCGGCTTCTCGCCATGAGCTACGCCGCAAGGTTGTCCGCGGCGCTGGGGGGATTCTACCTCCTCATGGACGGGACCTGGGAGCGCCTGGCGGCGGCCGTGGTCGGCTTCCTCGCGGTCCGGACCCTGATGGTCCGAGGTCTCGGCCCGAAGGATCCCCTTCCTCCGAAAGGAGTACCGGCATGGAAATCGTAGCCATCAACCAGATCAGCCCCGACGAGGTCGTCCTCTTCGCCTGGCGGTTCGTCACCATCAACGCCACACTGGTCTACACGTGGCTGGTCATGGGAGTCCTGGTCGTCGGCTCGGTCCTCATCACCCGGAATCTCGCGACGGACCGGAAGATGTCCCGCTGGCAGAACCTGATGGAGGTGATCGTCCTTGGGATTCGCGGGGAAATCAAGGAGATGGTGAAGGACGGGGTGGATTCCTACTTCCCCTTCATCGGCACGATTTTCCTCTTCATCCTGTTTTCCAACCTGTTCACGTTCCTCCCCGGCTACGTCGCTCCGACGTCTTCGCTGACGACCACCTCGGCCCTGGCGATCCTGGTCTTTTTCGCCGTGCCGATCTACGGCATCAGCAAACAGGGAATCCTCGAATACCTGAAGGAGTACATCCGCCCGAATCCCATTTTCTTCCCCTTTCACGTCATGGGAGAACTGTCCCGCACCCTGGCGCTGGCGGTCCGGCTGTTCGGAAACCTCATGAGCCACGAGAAGGTCATCGCCATCCTCCTGGCCGTGACGCCCCTGTTCTTCCCGATCGTCATGCAGGCCCTGGGGCTTCTCATCGGGCTAATCCAGGCCTACATCTTTGCGGTTCTCGCCATGGTCTACATCGCATCGGCCACGCAGACGCACGAGGAAGGGGAGCATTCCCCCCACAAGCCATCATAACCATCAAAACCAGAGGAGGTATCGGTATGGACAGCGTGACTATCGTAGCAATGGCATCGATCATTACCGCGGGCATCTGCATGGGGATCGGAGCCATCGGCCCCGCCCTCGGACAGGGGCGGGCGGTTCAGGGAGCGCTGGGATCGATCGCGCAGCAGCCGGACGAGCGGAATTCCCTGACGAGAACGCTCTTTGTGGGTCTCGCCATGATTGAATCCATCGCCATCTACTGCTTCGTCATCTCCATGATCCTGGTCTTCGCCAACCCTTTCTGGGCCTATGTCATCAAAAAGGCGGGAGGATGATTCCATGCACATCGACTGGTTCGTCTTTTTCTCCCAGATCGTCAACCTGATGATCCTGATGTTCCTCCTGAAGAAGTTCCTCTACGGAAGGATCGTCGGGGCCATGGACGCCCGGGAGGCAAAGATCTCAGCGCTCTTCGACGATGCCGAGCAGTCCCGCCGGGAGGCCGAGACCGCGGCCCAGACCAGCGAGCGAAAACTCCGGGAACTGGACGAGGGCTACGAGGCGATGACCGAGAAGGCCCGCCGGGACGCGGAGCAATACCGCGAGCGGCTCGAGGAGAAGGCCCGGGAGGAGACGGACTTTTTGAAAACCCGGTGGATCGAGGCGGTCAAGTCGGAACGGGAAAACTTCCTTCGGGAGCTCCGTCACCTGGCGGGGAAGCAGACCTACGCCATCACCCGCCGCGTGCTCTTCGACTTGGCGGAGATGGACCTGGAGGAGCGAATCGTGGAGATCCTGGCGGAACGGATCGCATCCATGGACGACCGGGAACGGGAAAAGTTCCGGGAACCTCTGGAGAACGGGGGCGTCGTCACCGTCACGAGCGCCTTCGACCTCTCGCCGGCAAGAAGGGAAAAACTGACCGCCGCTCTCCGGCGGCACGTCGCCCCGGACATAGAGCTGGTGTACGAGGAGTCCGACGATATCCTTTCCGGCTGCGAGCTCCGGTCGGACGGCCACAAGATCGCCTGGAGCATCAAGGACTACATCGACACCCTGGAGGAAAGCTTCTACACGGCGCTCTACGAGGACACGCCGGAACGGTAACCGGGCTCCAAACCGGTCCAAGGAGAGAACACCATGACGGATACGACACCGGAAAAAGAACAGATGAAGGCCTTTCTGGACGGAACGTTCAAGACCATGGACGCCGTCCTTGCCGGCAAGGAGGCGGAACTGAAAGACCGCGAGATCGGCACGGTCAAGTACGTCGGATACGGCATCGTCCAGGTCAGCGGCCTGCCGAACATCCGCTCCGACGAACTGGTCCTGTTTCCCGGGAATCTGCAGGGGCTCGTGTTCAACATCGATCCCGACGAGATCGGCATCATTCTCCTCGGCCCCAGTGAGCACCTGTCGGCAGGGTCCGAGGTGAGAAGGACTGGACGCGTCCTGGACGTTCCCGTGGGGGAATCGCTCATCGGCCGGGTCGTGGACGCCCAGGGGCGGCCCCTGGACAATGGCGGAGAGGTTCGGACAACGAAGCGGCTGCCGGTGGAGAGGGAGGCCCCTCCCGTCATGGCCCGGGACCCGGTGACGGTGCCCCTCCAGACGGGCATCAAGGTGATCGACGCCCTCTTCCCCATCGGGCGCGGACAGCGGGAGTTGATCGTCGGCGACCGTCAGACCGGGAAGACCGCCATCGCCATCGACACCATCATCAACCAGGCCGGCAAGGACGTCCTCTGCATCTACTGCACCATCGGGAAAAAGGCCTCCGACACGGCCAAGGTCATCGCCGACCTGAAGCAGTACAACGCCATGGACTACACCACCGTCGTCGTCGCCACGGCGGAGGACCCGCCGGGGCTCCAGTTCATCGCCCCCTACGCCGCCACCTCCATGGCGGAGTACTTCATCGCCCAGGGGCGGGACGTCCTGATCATCTACGACGACCTGACCAGCCATGCCCGGGCCTACCGGGAGCTGTCCCTGCTCCTGCGCCGTCCCCCGGGCCGGGAGGCCTTCCCGGGAGACATCTTCTACATTCACTCGCGCCTCCTGGAGCGGTCCACCCACCTCCGCAAGGATCTCGGCGGCGGCTCCCTTACGTCGCTGCCCATCGTGGAGACGGAGGCCCAGGACATCTCGGGATACATCCCGACGAACCTCATCTCCATCACCGACGGGCAGCTCTACCTGTCGCCCCGCCTCTTTCAGAAGGGCATTCTTCCCGCCGTGGACGTCGGGAAGTCGGTCTCCCGCGTCGGCGGCAAGGCCCAGCTCCCGGCCTACCGGGCCGTCGCCGGGGACGTGCGGATCTCCTACTCCCAGTTCGAGGAGCTGGAGACATTCTCCCGCTTCGGAACCCGCCTGGACGATGCGACCCGCAATGTCCTGGAGCGGGGCTGGCGGCTCCGGGAGATCCTGAAGCAGCCCCAGTACAAACCCATCCCCGTGGCCGAGCAGATCGCGGCGATCCTGGCCGTCACGTCCGGGCAGTTCGACGCCGTCGCCGTGGAGGATATCCGGACCGCGGAAGACAAACTCCGGAAGGACGTGGCGGAGAATCAGGCCGGTTTCTGCTCCCGCGTCAGCGACGGAGAGAAATTCAGCGACAGGGACCGGGAGACGATCGTCTGCGTGGCCCAGGAAACGGCCGTCTGTTTCCGGAAGGAGCCCGAACGTGCTGACCGCTGAAGCCCTGAAGCGCAGAATCCAGAGCGCCCAGGACCTCCTGGGGGTGGTGAGGACCATGAAGGCCCTGGCGGCGGTCAGCATTCGCCAGTACCAGCGGGCCGTCGAGTCCCTGATGGACTACAACCGGACCGTCGAGTTGGGCCTGCAGGTTCTTCTGAAGGACCGCCGCGAGGCATCTTCCGCCACATCCCGGATCCCCCGCCTCGGGGCGATCGTCTTCGGCACCGACCAGGGTCTCTGCGGTCAGCTCAACAACGTCATTGTCCAGCATGCCGTGGAGGAGATGGCAAAAACCGGCATCCCTGAGGAAAACCGGATTGTCATTGCCATCGGGGTGAAGACGGCGGACCTCCTGGAGGACGGTGGACAGCGGGTTTTCGAGACCCTCCCGACGCCGGGCTCGACGGCGGGGATCACGCCCATGGTCCAGGACATCACGCTCTTCCTGGAGACCTGGAGGTTCCGGAATCTCGTCGAAAACATGGCCCTCTATTACAACGAGTACACATCCGGAGCGAACTACCGGCCGCGGTCGCAGAGGCTCCTTCCCGTCGACCGGGAATGGCTTTCCGGTCTCCGGAAACGGAAATGGGAATCGCGCACCATCCCGATGTTCACCATGGACTGGGAACCCCTCTTCCGGGCCATGATCCGGGAATACCTGTTCGTCTCCCTCTACCAGGCCTTCGCCAACTCGCTGGCCAGCGAAAACGCGAGCCGGCTGGCGGCGATGCAGAATGCGGAGAAGAACATCGAAGAGCGCCTCGAAGAGCTCCACGTCCAGTTCCACCGCCAGCGCCAGATGACCATCACGGAGGAACTGCTCGATATCGTGAGCGGATTTGAAGCGATGAAGGAAAAAACGGTCGAAACGGTCGGGGACGGACCGGTGGCGTCCCGGAAAGGAGGGACCGGATCATGACGACGGAAAGAAGGCTTTGCGTGATCTGTGCCTGGCGGGAGCACTGCCAGAAGCGTTTCAGCGTAACCTACAACGGGTCTCTCAACATCCACTGCCCCGATTTTACGAGGGACTATACCATCCGCGACCTGGAGGCAGACAAGCAGGTCGTCGAGGCCGTCCTGGAGAAGTGGCGCAAGGAAGGACTGGCGGGCCCCCGCCCGTGCATCACGGTCTCCCGGGAGCCCGGCGCGGGAGGGAGTGAAATCGCCAGGAAGCTGGCCTCCGACCTCAAAATGGACCTGATGGGAGGCCAGATCATCTCCCGGGTGGCCGAAAGCACCGGCATGAGCGAGAAGGTCGTGGCCACCCTGGACGAGAAGCACGTGACCACCCTGGACACATGGCTCGCGTCGCTCTTCACGGCCCGCCATCTCTGGCCGGACGTCTACCTGAAGCACCTGACGAAGGTCATCGGCACGATCGGGCAGCATGGCAACGCCATCATCGTCGGCCGTGGCGCCCAGTTCATCCTTCCGGTGGAAAGGATCTTCCGGCTCCGGTTCATCGCCCCCATGGAGCAGCGCATCGTCAAGGTCATGAAAGACCGCAAATGCAACCGGGACGAGGCGGAGAGTTACGTGACCAAGGCTGATGCGGACCGGGCCGCGTTCATCAAGAAATATTTCCGGGAGGACATCGCCGACCCGTCCCACTACGACCTGGTCCTCAACACGGCGGGCCTTTCCGTTGACCAGGCCACGGAGATCGTAAAGGCCTCCTTCCGGGCCAAGTTCTCGTGATTCCACCGGGGCCGCGCCATCCCCGGCATCGTCCCCGGGCCGGCCGCCGGCCTTCGCCGGCCCGGGGCATTTCCCGGCCCGAACGATGGCCGCCGGCGACGCGGTGCGACCCGCCGGCCGGCGATTTCCCGGACGGGATCGAATCGGGTTCACAACGCTGTCCCTGTCGCATTTGGTGATCGTTTCAAGAAAGGAGGACTTCATGAAAGAGAAAACCGTGACCAAGCGGACGTCCGGCGGGAAAGAAAGCGCGACGCGCCGGGGCAGGGCCGCCGCCGTTCCGGCCGTGTCGAGCCTGATGCACAGCGTGATCCAGGGGTTCTCCATTCCCGCCTTCGTCATCGGGAAGGACCACAAGGTCCTCTGCTGGAACCGGGCGCTGGAAAAGCTGAGCAACATCCCCGCCTCGGAAATCGTGGGCACCAGCCGGCACTGGCGGGCCTTCTACGCCGAGGAGCGGCCCTGCATGGCCGACCTGATCCTCAACGGCATCCACGAGCGGATCCCCAAGTGGTACGCCGGCAAGTACCGCAAATCGGACCTCCTGGAGGAGGCCTACGAGGCGACGGACTTCTTCCCCGACCTGGGGGAGGAGGGGCGCTGGCTCCGCTTCACCGCGGCGGCCGTCCGGGACGAGGGCGGCAGGCTCGTGGGAGCCCTGGAGACGCTGGAGGACATCACCGAGCAGAAGGTGGCCGAACTGAACCAGCGGGAAATCGAGCAGCGGCTCTTCCACGTGATCGAGGGATCTCCCATGCCCACCTTCGTCATCGGCCTGGACCACAAAATCCTCTACTGGAACCGGGCCCTGGAAAAGCTGAGCAAGCTTCCCGCGGCGGAAATGATCGGCACGAACGGCCACTGGCGCGCCTTCTACGCCAGGGAGCGGCCTTGCATGGCGGATCTCCTGGTCAACGAAACTCCCGAGATCATTCAGGAGTGGTACCGGGGGGTGTCAAAATCGCAACTCCTGGACGAGACCTACGAGGCGGAGGGCTTCTTCCCCGACCTGGGCAACGGCGGCCGCTGGCTGCGCTTCATCGCCGTTCCCATCCGCAGCTCCCAGCGCGTCCTTCTCGGGGCCATCGAGACGCTGGAGGACATCACCGAGCGCAAGCGGATCGAGCAGTCGCTCATCGAGAGCGAGAAGCGGCTTCACAGCGTGATCCAGGGCTTTTCCATCCCCGCCTTCGTGATCGGAAAAGATCACAAGGTTCTCTACTGGAACCGGGCACTGGCGAAGCTGAGCAAGATCCCGGCCTCGGAGATCCTCGGAACGAACCAGCACTGGCGGGCCTTCTACGACAAGGAGCGGCCCTGCATGGCGGATCTCCTGGTGGACAGCGCGCTGGCCAAGGTCCCGAAATGGTACTCCGGGAAGTATCGGAAATCGGACCTCATCGAGGAGGCCTACGAGGCAACGGACTTCTTCCCCGCCCTGGGAAAGAAGGGGCGCTGGCTTCGCTTCACCGCCGCGGCGATCCGTGACACCCACGGAGACCTCGTCGGGGCCGTGGAGACGCTGGAGGACATCACGGAGCAGAAAGAGGCGGAAGAAAGCCTGAAGAAGGCGGCCCGGGTGAAGAAGTGATCCGGCATGATGCTACGGGAGGCGGCCCGGAAGATCCGTTTTTCCGCATGCGACTTTTTCCCGAGAAAAGGAGGGGCAGGCCATGACCACATCCTATGCCACAAAGCTGATCGAGATCACCGAGCGCAACGCCGAGACGATCGCCCAGCAATGGTACAACAACGTGAGAATGAATCCCCGTACGCCGTCGTACCACAAGATGGCGGAGGAGGAGGCCAAGAAGCAGGCCATGTACTTCTACACGAATTTCCGGAAGCTCTTCTATTCGGACAATCCCTTTGAGGAGGCGCAGGATCTGTTCTCCAGGTACGCGGAGGCCCGCTACCGGGAGAAGATCCCCCTCCCCGAGACCGTCTACGCCATGACGCTCATGCGGCGCCACATGTGGCTGTTTTCCACCTCCCAGGCCGTCTTCATCACGGCGGTGGAGCACCACCACGCAGCGGAGAGCCAGAGCCGCACGATCCTGATGTTCGATTACGCGGTGTACATCATCATCCAGAAGTACGAGGAGCTCATGAAAAAGGAGTTCGAAGAAAAGAGGAAGAAGTGACGGCCCGGCGGGCGGGCAGGAATGGATCCGATCCGCCGGGGACGCGAGCGCCCGAGACCCCCCTCGCCCCGGGACGCGCCGGCAGCATAGGCCGTCCCGGGGTCCCTCCCGCCGCCGTCAGCCCTTGATGCAGCCGACGGCCCGCAGGCGGGCCACCCTGCGGGCGATCCCCGCCCGGTGAACCACGTCCACGACGG
>CAZXMK010000137.1:0-8033 GCA_964641935.1 uncultured Syntrophaceae bacterium | reverse complement strand
CGAACGTAGTCGGGCTCAAGCTCTATACCGACAAGGCGAAGAGAATCCTGGATTTTATCCTTCGGGACCGGGCGGAGGTGACGGCCCGCTGAGGCCGTCCCGGTCGAGGTGCTTCCCGTGAAAACCCCGTTTCATTCCATCTGCGATCTGCTGGAGGGCGGGACCGATTGCGTCGCAGCCCAGATCCTGTCCACCCTGGGCTCGGTTCCGCGCTCCGCGGGATCGCGCATGATCTTCCCCGCTGGCGACAGCAGCATCGGGACGATCGGCGGCGGCACCCTGGAGGCAAGGGTCTTGGAGATCGCCACCGGCGTGCTGTGCACCGGGGAGGCCAAGGTGGAATCCTTCGTGTTGACGACGAAGAACGCCGCGGACCTGGGCATGTTGTGCGGCGGTTCTCTGGAAATGCTGATCTTCCGGATCGAGGCGCGGGACGAAGAGGCGCGAGCCCTTTACAGGGGGGCCGCTGCCATCCTGGACGGCAACGGCGAGGCCCGGTTCATCACCCGGATCCCCGGAGAGAACGACCGGCTCGCCCAGTGGCTGGCCCGGAACGACGGCACCGTCCTCGGCCCGCCGGAGCCGATGGGGGGCCTTCCCGCCGCGGCCGCGGCGGACGGGCCGCGGATCGTGTCGGCCGCGGGGAGCCGCTTTCTCGTGGAGCCCCTGCGGGGCGGGGTGACGGTCTGCCTTTTCGGAGCCGGCCACATCGCCCGGGCCCTGGCAGCGATCCTGGACACGACGGGTTTCCACACCACCGTCTTCGACGACCGCGAGGACTTCGCCAGCGCGGAACGGTTTCCCGGTGCAGAGAACCTCGTCCTCATCGACCGCTGGGACCTGGCCTTGGAGGGGTTGGATGCAGGTCCCGGGCATTTCCTCGTCATCGTCACGCGGGGACACGCCTTCGACCGGGAGGTCCTCCGCCAGGCCCTGCGGACCGACGCGGGATACATCGGCATGATCAGCAGCCGGCGGAAGCGGGACGCCATCTTCGCGACCCTCCGGGAGGAGGGATTCACGGAGGAGGACCTGCAGCGGGTCCACGCCCCCATCGGGCTTCCCATCGGGGCTGAAACGCCAGAGGAGATTGCTATCAGCATCGCCGCGGAATTGATCCGCCACCGGGCGGAGAAAAAGCTGTGAAGGACGTCGCCTCCATCGCCGCCCTCATCCCCGCTGCGGGGCGCTCTGAGAGGATGGGCCTGCACAAACCTCTTTTGCCCCTGGGGAAAACGACCATTCTCGGTGAGGCAATCCAGGGACTCCGGGAGGCGGAAATCGATGAAGTCCTGGTCGTCCTGGGCCCGTCACCGGAAGCATTCCTGCCCGTTTTGGACACGCACCGGGTCCGCCATGTCGTCAATCCCCATCCGGAAAGGGGAATGCTCTCCTCCATCCTGACCGGCATCGGCAACCTTCCAGGCACGATGGAGGCTTTCTTCCTCCTCCCCGCAGACATCCCCCTCGTCGGATCCGCGACAATCCGCCTTCTCCGTAAGGCCTACATCACCAGCCGCCGCGGCGTTGTCTATCCGGTCTACGGCGGCCGCCGGGGACACCCCCCTCTGATTCCGCTCCGGTATTTTGACGAGGCCATGCCTCCGGACACCCCCGGGGGCCTCCGCACGATCCTGAAGCGTTACGACAGGGAGGCCGTCCATGTAGTGGTGGATGATCCGGCCGTCCGGATGGACTGCGACACCCCGGAGGATTACCGGAGACTGTTGGAATATTACCGGGAAAAGGCAGGTGAGGCAAACTGAGCCGCCGGATGCTCCAGGAGGCGCAGGAGGAGATTCCCCGCCACCTCCTTGCGGTACGCGGCACTGGCGCGGAGGTCGTCGATGGAAGAAACGCGCTCCCGGACGATAGCAGCCGCCGCACGCATCCGGTCTCCGGATATCCTCTCCCCGACCAGGAGCGCCTCCGCATCGGGACACGTGAAGACGGTGGGACCAACACTGCCCCAGGCCAGGGAAACTTTCTCCACCACTCCGTCGCTCGAAACGGCCAGGAGCCCCGCCAGGCTCACGACGGAGCAGGCCAAGGCGTTTCGCAGGCCCACTTTCTCGAAGTGCTGGACGTTGAAGCCCTCTGTTCCGGAAGTCCTGACGGTCAGAAGGATTTCCCCGGGGCGGAGGTCCGTCTCCCCCGGGCCGGTGATGAATTCCCGGAGCGGCATCGTCCGGCGGCCGTCCCTGCTGCCCAACTCCACGGTAGCCCCGGCACAGATCAGGGGGGGAAGGGTATCGCCGGCGGGAGATGCCGTGCAGATGTTCCCGCCGATGGTCCCCATGTTGCGGATCAACGGGGAGCCAAGGGTGCAGAGGGCGGAGACGAGGATCAGCAGCCGTTCCCGGATGAGAGGGGACCGCAGGAGGTTCGCATGGGTCTCCGTCGCACCAATCCGGAGACCGTCGCCCTCTTCCCGGATACCCCTCAGTTCCCCCAGCCGCTCCAGGCAGACAAGGACACGGGGATTGCAAATTCCCTCCCGCGTCCGGACAAGGAGGTCCGTCCCTCCCGCGTAGAGGGCAGCGTCGGGCTCTCCCTCCAGGATCCTCCAGAGTTCGTCCAGGGAGCGGGGCAGGAAAAGTTCCCTCACGGCAGATCCCCGGCGCCCTTCTTCGAGGCGGCGGCCTCCACAGCGTCGACGATCTTGACGTAGCCGGTGCAGCGGCAGAGGTGGCCGCTCATCCCCTGGCGGATCTCCTGCCGGCTGGGCCGAGGGTTGTCCCTGAGCAGGGACACCGCAGACAGAACCATACCGGGCGTGCAGAAGCCACACTGGACGGCCCCCTCTTCCACAAAGGCCTGCTGTACCGGGTGCATGTCCCCGCCGGGGGAGAGGCCTTCCACGGTGGTCACGATCCGCCCCTCCAACTGGCCCGCCAGGAGCAGGCAGGATAGGCGGGGCTCCCCGTCCACTAGGACCGTGCAGGCCCCGCACTCGCCGGCTCCACATCCCTCCTTGGTCCCTGTCAGCCCCAGGTCGACCCGCAGGAGGTCGACGACCCTTCTTGCCGCCGGCGCGTCCACCTCCACTGCTTTCCCGTTCAGAACAAAAGCGATCACGGATTATTGTCCTCTCCCTTCGGCCCCTTCTCCCGCAGGGCTCCCAGTATCCTCTCCGGTGTCAGCGGGGACCGGCGGAACCGAATCCCCACGGCATCCCGAATGGCAGTGGCCACCGCCGGGAGCGGGGCATTCACACCGACCTCCCCGATCCCCTTCATCCCGAAGGGTCCCGTTTCCTCGACGGTCTGCACAGCCAGGGAAACGATGTCCGGAACGTCCAGAAACGTGGGCAGCATGTATCCGGCAAAATCGGGGTTGTCAATCCATCCATCCAGAAGGAGCAGTTCCTCCATCAGGGCGTATCCCAAGCCCTGGGCGACTGCCCCCTGCACCTGCTGCTCGAAGTTGCGGGGGTTGATCACCCGCCCGCCGTCCGTGACGGCCAGGTAGTCCAGCACCTCCGCCTTCCCCGTCAACTCGTCCACCTCCACGCGGACCGCGTGGGCCCCGTAGGAGAAGAAGACATGAGGGAATCCGATGGGAAAGGCCTGTCCCGTGCCCGTGGTATCCTTGGAAACATCCATGATGAACTGGTCCGTGCAGGTCCGGTCGCCCTCCGGGAGCATCCTGGCGATCACGGCGAGAGGAGCCTCGCGCCCCGAGGGGAGATGGCGCACGCGACCCGGCAGGAGGGCCATTCCCTCCGTCGTCTCCACCATGAGGAGCAGGGCCGCCCGGTGGATCAGCTTTTTCCGCAGGCTCCGACAGGCCCGGATCAGGGCGTTTCCATATGTGTAGGTGGTGCGTCCGGCGGTAGACGAGCCGGAGGGAAGCGATCTGTCTGTGTCGGGCTGGAAGATCTCCATGGTATCCTCATCCTGGCAGAGGATCTCCCCGGCCATCTGGACGAAAGCACTGGCGTTCCCCTGCCCCATGTCGGAAACACCACTGTAAATGCGGATCCTGCCCTCCTCCGTCAGTTCCACCTTTGCGATGGCCGAGTCTGGCAGCCCGCGGCCGTAGCCCATGGCATTGAAAACCGCGGCTATCCCGACGCCCCGACGCTTGAAGGGCCCAGCGTTCCGTTTCCAGACATCCCGGCCCGCCCAGATCTCCCGGCTGCGGAGCGTCTCGAGGCAGGGGACCATGCCCGTGGAGTGGATCAGGGTCACCCCGGCGGCGTTCCGGTCACCCCGGCGAAGGGCGTTCCGCAGGCGCAGATCCAGGGGGTCCATGCAGAGTCTTTCCGCCAGGAGGTCCATCATGGACTCGAAGGCGAAAGAGACCTGGCAGACCCCGAAACCCCGCATGGCACCGGCAACGGGATTGTTCGTGTATACGCAAAGGCCCTCCACGAGGGAGTTGGGGACGCGGTAGGGCCCCGCGGCGTGCTCCATGCCCAGTTCCATGACCTCGCCGCCGAGATGGGCGTAAGCCCCCGTGTCGTAAGAAAGGCGGGCATGGAGGGCTTTCAGGATGCCATCCCTGCCGGCCCCCAGCCGGTAGTGCATCTCCACGGCATGGCGCTTGTACCCCGCCATGAAGCACTCTTCCCGGTCCCACTGCATCCGGACAGGCCGCCCGCTCGCATGGATCGCAGCCAGGGCCAGGAGACACTGGACCGTGGCCCCATCCTTGCCCCCGAAGGCGCCCCCCAGGTAGGGGCTTTGGACACGGATGTCGCAAGCCTGCAGACCCAGGGCATGGGCGATCTCGAAACGGTCCCGGAAGGGCGATTGGGTGGAGACGACAAGAGAAATCAGTCCGTTCGATTCCCGGACGGCCGTCCCGTTCTGCGTTTCCAGGAATGCATGGTCCTGGAACGGCACGGCGAAGGACTCTTCGATGACGACATCGCAGTCTGCGAGGACTTTTAGTGCCCGGCCCTGCTCAATAGCCGCCTCCATGAGGATGTTTCCCCGCTCGTGCAGGAGAGGCGCTCCGGGCGCCAGGGCCTCCCGGGGGCTGAAGACGCCCGGAAGGGGCTCCAGATCCACCCGGACAAGGTCCAGTGCCTCCCGAACGATTTCCGGGGTCTCTGCCAGGACAAGGGCCACGGGGTCACCACAGTGGCGCACCCGGTCCTCCGCCAGGACCGGCTGATCCTTATGGACGATACCCTGCCGGTTCGTTCCCGGCACATCCTTCGCCGTCAGGACCGCATGAACCCCCGGGAGCAGAGCTGCTGCGGCAGTGTCGATTGCCCGGATCCGGCCATGAGGGATCCCCGCCCGCTTCGCCCCGGCCCAGAGAAGCCTCTCCGGGTAGTGATCCGCTGCGTATCGCTCCTGTCCGGTCACCTTGTCACGGGCGTCGAACCGTGGTATGGGAAGCCCGACTTCCAGCATGGTTATCCTCCAGATTCCAGTCGCCGCCGTTTTCCGGTCCCGCTCATTTTCTCTTCCTTGCCGCCCTTCCCTCCAGGATCGCGTCCAGGCCGGCCACAAAAGCCTCCATGGCCTCCCGGACGGACAGGGTGACGCGGATGAAGTTGGGGTAGCGGTATCCCGTCATGGTGCGGACCATGACCCCGCGGGTCATCAGCTTCCGGTAGGCCAGGGTGTCGCTCATGGGGAGACGGATCATGACGAAGTTTCCCTCTCCGGAGACGAACGGCAGGTCCCGGGCGGCCAGTTCCTCCTCCAGATAAGCGCGGCTCTCCCGGACCAGCCGCCGGCTTTCCAGGACATGATTCCCGTCGTCCAGCGCCGCCACGGCCGCCTCCTGGGCCACCGCGTTTACGGAATAGACGACACAGGCGCGTCGAACGGCATCCACCACCGGCAGCGACCCGGCCAGGTAGCCGATCCGCAGGCCCGCCAGCCCGTACATCTTGGAAAAGGTCCGGAACACGACGAGGTGGGGGTATTCGTCCAGGAGGGACATGCCGTCGGGATAATCCTCCCCCTCGACGAACTCGCAGTATGCCTCGTCGACGACCACGATCGCCCGGCCGTCGACGGCCTCCAGGAAGAGCCGCAGCCGGTCCCTTCCCCAACAGGTTCCCGTCGGATTGTTGGGATTGCAGATAAAGAAGATCTTGGTCCGGCCGTCCATCCGCTCCAGCATGCCCCGGTCGTCGAAGGCATAATCTCGGAGCGGCACGAGACGCGCCTCCAGGCCCGAAAAGGTGGCCACCCACTCGTAGACGGCAAACGTCCGGTCCGCCGTGACGATGTTGTCGCCGGCCTCACAGAAGGCCTTGATGACGAAGGCAATGACCTCGTTGGCACCGTTTCCGACGAGAAACCGCTCCGGATCCATACCGAAGCGGTCCGCCAGCTTCCGCCTCAGGTAGAAGGAATCTCCGCTGGGATACAGGGCGGCCCGGGGCGGGACAAAACGGCGGATCACTTCCTGCGCCGCCGGCGGGGGACCCAGGGCGTTCTCGTTGTTGTTCAGGCGGAAGAGCCGGGAACAGCCGTAAAGCCGCATCAGTTCCGCGTCGGGCCGGCTGGGCACATAGGGCTCAAAGCTCCGTATGTAGGGCGGCAGCAGGCTCTCCAGGGAGAGAGGACTCATGGGCGTCCACCTCCCGCCGCGTACTGAAAGAGGACCACGTCTCCCCGGCCGCCCGCGGGAAGCATCACCCGGGGATGGAATCCGGCGTCGAGAAGCAGGGGGGTAAAGGGCGCCTGCCAGGCACGGCCGAGATCGATCTCAAAGAAGAGTGCAATCCCCGGGATTTCCCGCAAAATGCTGCGAACGTGCTCCTCCAGGTTGGTGGCGGCATCCCGGCCCCACCAGACAGGCCGAAGGACGGCCCTTCCCCGGGACCGGTCGAAGGTGGCGGACAGGACGGAAAACGGATAAGATACCTCGCCCTCTTCATGGGTCAGCCGGACCTC
The DNA here is from genome assembly GCA_964641935.1 of uncultured Syntrophaceae bacterium. Classification (GTDB taxonomy): domain Bacteria; phylum Desulfobacterota; class Syntrophia; order Syntrophales; family PHBD01; genus PHBD01. The sequence continues at coordinate 1,164 of CAZXMK010000137.1, read as the reverse complement.
CCGAGCAAAAGCCAGCCGCTCGCAGGACTCCCTCAGAAACGCCTCCAGGAGGGGATGGACCCAGGAAACGCCACCCTCATCCTCCCGGATCTGACGGTAATAAACCGGGGTCTCGACTTCTCCATCCGCGGTGGTGTCGATCAGCGACCCCAGGATCTCGAAATACTCCACCGGCAGAAACGGCGACGGGAGGCGGCTGTACATCCCTGATACGTCCGATTTCGCAATCGCGGCGATGCATGCCTCCACGAGAAGGCGACCCGTCTCCGACCCCTGCGGCTGGCCGAACAGGCAGGGGCCGAAAAACTCCACCAGCCCCGACCCCTCCCGTCGCCAGGCGATCCCCCCTCCCAGGGGTCCCCTCCCGTCCTCCGCCACGAAGACTCCATATTCTCCCGACGCCACCATATCGGCCAGTTTTCCGGGGATCAGAAAGTCGCGGGGAAAGATCCCTTCCGGTGCATGGCGCAGCAGGAGGCGTGAGAACAGCTTCAGCGTCTCCGCATCGGGGGTTTTCACCACCGGCGCGGTCAAAGGTCTTGGAAGGGGGATTTCTCCGGGAGCGGTCTCCGGGTAAACCTTGTCTTTCCGAAACGTGATCTCCAGGCGATCTTCCCCGTAGTGCGCCCGGATTGTGTCCACCATCCTGGCGGCGATCAGAAGACCCGCTTCCGCGGGCAGTTCCTCCCCGTCGCAGGGAATCGACGAGGTCAGGTTGAAGGCACGCATGTTGAAGAAGCGCGTCCGGAAGGAAAACTCAACCTCCGTGTAATAAATCCCGCCCCGGCAGGTGAGCCGGACGTCCTCTCCGGCGGCCCCCGGACCGGTCAGGTGGGAAAAGATCTCCTCGGACGCCAGGGTCAGGGAAAGGGCCTCCTCCCCGGCGAGACCGAAGGAGAGGGCCGATTTCTCGGCAAAGGCCATAACAACGGGAAGAAAGGCCGGGCGGGGTGGAACCGTGAGCGAAACCTCATCCGGCCGGAGAAAATGCACCCTGTTCATGATCCACCATTTCCTTTCCACATCCTGGAGGGGACGCCGCACGGGCGCCCCGTTCATGGCCGGGGCGTCTTCCCCGACCGCCGCAAAAACCGCCGGGAACGGCCAGTCCGTCGATCCGCGGCCGGAGGCGACACCGCCGGCAGCCGAGGGCAGATTAGCGCA
>CAZXMK010000136.1:2655-8080 GCA_964641935.1 uncultured Syntrophaceae bacterium | reverse complement strand
ACTGCCGGAACTTCCTTCCCCAGGTCTTCGGCCGGGCCCGGATCATCAAGATGGAAGACCTGACCGCCGTCCAGGTCGAGGAGGCGGCGCTGTAGGGGGCTGTGGGTCCGCCTGCGCGGGGCGGTGTCCCGGGTCTGTAATCATTTGCGGTCTCTGCTGGGGATCGTCCGGGAGGACGGTCCCCTTGCGATGGACAGGGAGGGTTCTGAATGGCCGGATTTGAATATACGCTGGACGGGTCAGTCGCCGTCCTCACAATGACGAATGGTGAAAACCGCGTCAATTTGTCGTTTATCCAGGAGTTCCTCGCCGTCCTGGACGAGATTGAAGAGAAGACGGAGGCCAATGCGCTCATCGTCCGCTCCGCCCACGACAAGATTTTCTCCAACGGGATCGATCTCGAGTGGATCATGGGCGTCGTCGGCAGGAACGACCTCCAGACGGCGTCGCAGTTTTTCGTCTCCCTCGACGTTCTCCTGAGGCGTCTCCTTCTCTACCCCATGCCCACGATCGCCGTCATGAACGGCCATGCCTTCGCCGGCGGGGCGGTCCTGTGCTGCTGCTTCGATTTCCGGTTCATGCGGTCCGACCGGGGCTTCTTCTGCTTTCCCGAGGTGGACATCGGGATCCCCTTCTGGCCGGGCATGGTGGCCATCATGAAGAAGGCCGTGCCCCGGCACAAACTGGATGAAATGTATTACCTGGGAAAGCGCCTGACCGGGGCGGAATGCGAGGCGCACCACATCGTCAGCAAGGCCTGTCCGCTCGATTCTCTGGACGCGGAGGCCCTTGGATTCGCGAAAGGCCTCAACAAGAAGCGTGGCATCTATGGGGTCATGAAGGCCCGCATGAACGCCGACATCGTCCGGATCATCGATACGGAGGATCAGGAACTGATCCGGTCCGGGCAGCTCCTGGCCTGACAGCCCCGAAAACAGGTCACCGGAAGATATATAGGACCAGTTTTCCCATTCATTACGAGCGGATCTGCTTCTCCTGGAGTTTCCGCCACGTCGCGTCCGAGTACCAGATGTCGACGAACTCCAGGAGGGAGGCCCGCTCCCGCTCCCGGATCCGCTCTGCCAGGGGCCCCCGGAGAAGCTTCTTGATGCTGCCGAACGCGGGGGTGTCCCTGGCGGCGAATTCTTCCGCCATCTGCATCGCCCGCGGCGCCACGTCCTCCTCCGCGACCGCCTCGTGGACGAGGCCGAGCCCGAGGGCCTCTTCGGCGGAGTACAGGGCGCCCGAGTAGACGAAGGTCTCCGCATTCTTCTGCCCCAGCCACATCTTCAGGATCTCCACGCTGCCCGCGAACAGCGACGAGCCGAAGTTGATCTCGTTGAGGGAGATCCTCGCCTTGCCCGTGGCCATGACCCGGTAGTCGCAGGCGATGGAGATCATGCAGCCCCCCGCCATCGTGTGTCCGTTGAGGGCCGCCACGACGGGCTTGGGAACCAGGAACAGGTCGCCGTAGAAACGGGTGAATTTCGTGAGGTAACGGAGGAAATCCTCACGACCGTATTCCAGGAACTCCGGGATGTCGAACCCGTAGGTGAAGAATTTTCCCTTCCCCGTCAGAATGACGGCCCGGACGGCGGGATCCACCGCCAGATCCCGGAAGCAGGCGGTCAGCTCGTCGATGAAGGGTTCGTTCAGTGCGTTCACTTTCCCGCGGTTCAGCATGACCGTCGCAACGCCGTGTTCCCTGCTCACCTCCAGAAACTGCATGGTCGAACCTCCTTTCCCTGGTTTGCCGGGCGCAATCTGCCTCCGGCAGGAATGTTAAACCTCGAAGAGGATCCGGGGCGTCGGGGTCAGGATCTCGTTCCCTTCCGCCCGGATGTGGATCATGTCCTCCAGCTTGACGACACCCAGCCCCTCGTCGAGCATGTGCAGGTCCAGGGCGACGACCTGGCCCTCCTCGAGGGGGGAGGAGTCGTATCCGGACAGGATGGGGGGCTCGTTGAGCTCGAGTCCGATGCCGTGCCCGATGATCCGGGAGATCTTGCCGCCCCCGAAATGCTGGAACGCCTCCCGGCGCCCCAGCTCGCCGGCCTTTTCGACGGCCATCCGGTAGACCTCGGTGCAGGGGATTCCCGGGCGGATGGCGGCGATCAGGTGGTCGGCGATGGAGCGCAGGTCGTCGTAGAGCGAGAGGATCTCCTTCCCGGCCTTCCCCAGGCAGTAAGTGCGCGTCTGGTCGGCGTGGTAGCCGTCCACCAGCGTGGGGATATCCACGATCACGATGTCGCCGGCCTCGATTTTCCTCCTCGACGGTCCCGCCGGCACGGACGGGCTCAGGCCCACTCCCGTGATGGTGTAGACGACGCCGCTGATCTTGAAGAGGTTGGGCCCGGAGCTGATGGGGCCCCGGCTCATGAAAAAGTCGGGCTGGCGGATGAAGAAGATCCCCTCGTGGCCCGCCAGGCGGTGGGCGTTTTCGACCGCGGCCGCAAGCTCCAGTTCCGTGATTCCCTCCTTCAGGCTGGCCAGCACCGCTTCGTGGCCCGCATGGATGGCCCCGCAGGCCTTGCGGATCTTCTCGATCTCGGCCGGTTCTTTCTTCTTCCTTTGGTCCAGCAAGACGGAGGAGACATCGACAAATTCAAAGCCGGGGAAGCATCGTTCGACCTGCCGGAACTGCTCCGCCGTCAGGATATCCATCTCCACGCCGATCCGCCGGTCGTCCCCCCGCATTCGGGCGGCCAGGGCCTCGCCGATCCGCTCCAGGCGCCGCTCCTCCCGGAGCTTTTCCTGCGGGATGAAGACGTCGTTCCGGGCGAAGTCCAGCCCGCTCCGGACGTACAGCGTGCAGTCGTCGGGGAGGACGAGGAGCCAGGAAGGCTGGGCCGTTCCCGTGTAGTAGAGGATGTTCCTGGAATAGCCGATGACGACCGCGGCGAGATTCCGGCCGGCCATCCCGGTCTGCAGGTCCTGGATTCGCTTCATCCCGTCCATGGCTGGTTCTCCTGTGGGTGGATCTGCGATGCCGGTGCATGATACCGGACCGCTGGTCCATCGCATGTCCCGCTTATTGTATTTAGCCGTGTTAAACGGTCGTCAAAGCCGATGGGGCGGGGCGCCGGGCAGTCGACTGCAGGCGCATTCCTCTGAGATGGGTGCCTCTTTCGTGGGGGATGGTTCGGGGTTGCCTCTCAGTGGTCTTCGTGGCGGGCCGCGATCCGCCGGAATACCGTGATGACCGTTTCCGAGTGTTGCTCCGGGAGCCGGGAGAGGCCCCGTTCGTAACGCGAGAGGGTCTGCCGCGTGACTCCGAGCTCCTTCGCCAGGTCCGCCTGGCGGAGGTGGAGCCGGACCCGCAGCTCCTTCACCAGTTGAGGCCGCGCGGCCAGCTGGTCCGTCTCGCCGGGGATGCCCGCCGAGCGGGACGGCTGTTTCCGCTTTGCGCCCGGCGCGGGGAGGCGGACCTGCCGCTTCGCGGGGATTCTCCGGGCCCGCTTCCAGAGCTTCTCCGAGAGCTTCACGGTGATGGGCGTCTCCAGCCACTGTGCCATGTAGCCCTTCGTCCGGCTGACGGGCTCCCGCAGGTCGTCGCTCTCGATGATGCCGATCTCCATGAGCCTGTCGTGGGCCTTGAAAAAGGCGTCCACCGTTTGGCCCGGGTTGCGCCGGTTCACGCCTTCTCCGCAGAAGTCGAGGATGCTCCGCGGGGTCGCCCGGGGCAGCTCTCCCTTTTTCCCGGCGACGGTTCCGATGAGTGTCCAGTAGGTCCCCAGCTTCTTGGTGAACGCCTCCTGGTACGGGTTCAGGTGGAGAAGGGCCCTGCCGTAGTAGCCGATCCAGAACAGCCCCTCCATGTCCAGGAAATGGGACAGGGCCTGGCCGCAGCGGTAGTGGAACACGGTGCCGCCGCGCTCTCGGCGTCGGTATCCCACGTCCATGAGGTCCAGCAGGCGGTCCGGCCTCTCCCGGCCGAAGGTGACCGTGCCGCCGGTCCGGTAGTCCTTCCAGGTCATGGACACCCTCAGGTCTGCAAGACGAAAGACTTCCGCCTTCAGGTCCTCGATCAGGTTCCTCGCCCGGCCGCGGCGGAGGCGGATATTCCTCATGCCGGCGATCTCCTCCGGCGTGATGCGCGCGATCCCCGTCCGGGGGTCGTCCAGTCGGGCGATGGCGGACATCAGGATCATCAGGACGTCCGCGGACTCCACGGACAGGCTGCGGACGGTGTCCCTCAGCCGGCCCGAGTAGATGAAATCGAGGCGGGGCGTGTAGTACAGGGCGATGGTCGGGTGGAAGCGCGGGGAGTAGTCCGGAGGCGGCTCGTAGAAGAAGACGATGTTCCCCGCCCTCGTCTCGTACGGGTAATACGGATGGCCGTGGGCATCCGACAGCCACCGCGATTTCGGACCTCCCGCGTAGATGGCCCGCAGGGCGGAGTGGATGATGGGACTCACGGGGAAGGGGATTTTCTCAGGGGTCGACGGCAGCCTGGGGGCGGCGCCCCGGAAGGATCCGCTTGGAAGGATGGCCTGCCGTTTCATCGTTCCTGCTCCCTGTTGCAGGGTTCGGGAAAGACCGCCGGATGCCGGGTGGACATTTGCTTCGCTGCGTCCCGATAGACATAGGGCCGTTCGGCCCGGTTCGTCAAGCCGGAAGAATGCGCCGGCGCGCCCCAAGAAAAACGGGGAGACCCGGCGGGAAATATGGTACGTTCAACGTGACAGGATCGCCAGGGAGGTCTTGAGATGACATCAGCCAATGCAGGGCAGGAAGAAAAGAATGTCTGGAAGGTCGTCCGCGTGGTTCCGGAAAACCAGGAAGTGAACTCGGTCTACCTGGAAGGGACGGAAGGGAAACTCGCCGCCCGGAAGGCCGGGCAGTTCGCCTCCATCCGGCTCGCCGGGCCCGAAGGCTGGAGCGAGCCGCACCCGTTCACCATCTCCGCCGCCCCCGAGGATGCCCTCCTGCGCTTCTCCATCAAGAAGGAGGGGGCCTTCACCTCGTCCATCCCGGGCCTCATGCCCGGCGATTCCGTGAAGGTTGCCGGACCCCTGGGCGTCTTCTGCCGGGGCATCGACGGGAAGCCCGAGATCGTCATGATCGCCGGGGGGGTGGGCATCACGCCGTTCCTGAGCGTGCTGAGGCATTTCCGGAACGGCAAGGCAAAGAACAGGGTCCTCCTTTTCTGGGCGAACAAGACCCTCTCCGAGACCTTCTGCCTCGACGAGATCCGCGCCATGACCCGCGAGCTCGACCTCACGGTGGTCCACTGCCTGAGCCGGGAGGAATCGGTGGATGGCCACTTCGACGCGGGGACGCCCCGGATGCTTTTCGAGAAAGGGCGGATCAGCGCCGACATCCTGAAGCGGCACGGCGTGAAGCCGGGGGCCGCCTTCTATCTCTGCGGTCCGCCTCCCATGATGGATTCGGCGCTGAAGGATCTGGAGACCCTGGGCGTGGA
>CAZXMK010000136.1:0-2555 GCA_964641935.1 uncultured Syntrophaceae bacterium | reverse complement strand
GTCCGCCTCCCATGATGGATTCGGCGCTGAAGGATCTGGAGACCCTGGGCGTGGATCCGGCGGCAGTGGAACAGGAAAAGTTCATCTGGAAGAAGTAGATGCCCATGCCCGCAAACCGAACCCTCATCGGTCCCCCTGCAATGGGCATCCGTTGGATCTGCCGGGGGGCCGGATGGATCCTCCTCCTGGCGGTGGTTCTCTTCGGCGGTTGTGGGGAAAAGGCTGCGTCCGTCACTACGGCCCTGCCTCCCATCGACGTCAAGGCCGATCCCGTCCAGGATCCCTCCCCGACGCAGGAAAAGATCCGCATCAAGCTCAAGGCCGGCTTTGTGGATCTGGTCCCCGTGGCCCACTACCGCATCGCCGCCGTTGTCGCCTCGAAGAGAAAGTACACCTCCGGGTGGGGCGCCGAGGTGATGCCCTTCGATCTGGCCCTTGTCTGGGGCCGCCTCACGGATCCGGACGTGGCCAAGAACCTGCAGATCAAGCACGACAACACCCGCCTCGCCTGGTTCCGGATCAAGGGGGAGGAGCCGCCCGTGAGCTTCGAATATGCCATGTCCCACGGGTCCAACAACCATCTCATCCCGGCGACGGGAAACCTCTTCCGGGCCATCGACCGGGACGTGGGCGTCAAGGATCGTGTCGTGATCGAGGGATACCTGGTAAACGGCGAAGGGCTGATTGAGGGGCAGACCATCCGGTTGAAGACCAGCCTGACCCGCGAGGACTCCGACCGGGGGGCCTGCGAAATCCTGTACGTCACGTCGCTCAGGATCGGGGACCGGATGTACCGCTGAAAAAAGCCTCGATCTCCATCATGCGTGCCGCCTCGCTCCGGTAAAGGGCGTGCGCCTCTTCCAGGGTCACCTTCTTGAACCAGATCCGGTTGCCCGGCATGGCCTGGGCCACCTTCGAGAGATCCGTCGAGATGACCGTCGCGATTTTCGTATAGCCCCCCGTGGTCTGCTCCACCAGGAGGATGATGGGCTGCCCGTCGGCAGGCAGCTGTACGTTGCCCGGGAGGACCGGCTCCGAGATGATGCTCTGGGGGACTCCCTCGTCATGATGGATCGGCGTGCCATGGAGGCGGTATCCCATGCGGTCCGATTCGGGCGTCACCACGTAGTCGGCGTCGAAGAACGTCTCCATGCCGGAACGGAATGCATCTTCCTGGGGTCCCGGCAGGGCCTTCAGGACGATGTCGGCCCGGTACGTCGGGATCCAGCGGTACGGGAGCCTGCGCGGCGCCGCCAGGAGGACGCCGGTTCCGCGAGCCAGGACGTCATCCTTTTTCAGGGCCCTTCCCCCGACACCGCCGATCTTTGCCTTCAGGCAGGTGGCGCGGCTCCCCATGACGACGGGGACGTCGATTCCCCCCGAGACGGCCAGGCAGGTCCGGCAGCCGGTCGTGGCGAAATGGAACCGGAGGATGTCCCCCCCCTTCACCCGGAAGGACTTCCAGGGCGCCACCGGCCCGTCGTTGAGCATTGCCCCCATGTCGGCTCCGGCCAGGGCCACGTCTGCTTCACAGAGAACCTCCAGGGTGGGACCCTGGAGCGTCATCTCCAGGACGGCCGCCTCCGCGGGATTCCCGACCAGCAGGTTGGCGATGCGGTAGGCGAACCCGTCCAGTGCTCCCGAAGGGGGGACGCCGCGGTCGATGAAGCTGTAGCGTCCGCCGTCCTGGACCGTCGTCAGGGAACCCGGTGAGAGCACGCGGAAGGCGTCCATCAGCCCTTCTCCTCCTGGTGGACCCGGTCGAATTCCTCCTCCGGGATCGGGACGAAACGGATGCGGTCACCCGCTTCATAAAGAAAGGGGGTCTCCCGCTCCGGGGCGAAAAGCTTCAGCGGCGTCCGGCCGATGATCTGCCAGCCCCCGGGGCTGTCCACCGGGTAGACGCCCGTTTGGGCCTCGGCGATGCCGACGGAGCCGCCGGGCAGGACCGTCCGGGGCGTTTCCCGGCGCGGTGTGGCGATCCGCCGGTCGAGGCCGCCCAGGTAGCAGAATCCGGGGGTGAAGCCGATCATGTAAATCGGATATTCCGTTCCGGAGTGGATGGAAACGACCTCCCCGGGAGACAGGCCGCTGTGTTCCGCAACAATACCGAGGTCCGGTCCATGCCCGCCGCCGTAGCAGACGGGGATCTCGACGACGCGGGGCGGCGGGATCTCCACCTCCCGGAGATGCCCCTCCAGTTCCGTGAGGACGGCCGACAGGCGCTCCGGGGAGGTCAGGAGGGGATCGTAGCGGATGGACAGGGATCGGTAGGCAGGAACGATGGCCAGGACGCCCTCCGGGAGGTTCCGCTTCAGGAGGGTTGTGACGGCGCGGACTTTTTCGTTGATGGCAGGATCGATGGCGTCGCCGTACTCCACGAGGACGGCCAGGTCGCCGCTGTTCCGCAGCCGGGGCTTGTCGAGCGGGGCAGGCGCCATGGGAATTCCGTCCTCCTTAACAACCAATGAAGGTTCCCAGGGGGGCGACGCGGATCCCGTCCTTCTCGAGAACGCCGCGGATCCGCTTCACCAGGGCCACCGCCGCGGGATTGT
>CAZXMK010000135.1:0-8105 GCA_964641935.1 uncultured Syntrophaceae bacterium | reverse complement strand
TCTTCTTGAGTTCCTTTGCCACGGCGCCCATGAACGCATCCAGCGCCTTGCCCGCTGCTGCCTTCGTGATTCCTGCCTCACCTGCAATCGCCCCGATCAGTTCTGCCTTCGTCATACTTTTACATCCCCCTTTCTTGGTTTTTTCAGGCTGCCTCCACGGCAGCGTCATCCCAGTGAATATGCGTTTCCCCCGGTCCGAAGCGGCCCGGAACCCCACAGCCTCTGGCTTTTAAAAGCCGGGATCAGAAAACAAAAACGTTATCAATGATCTTCATCCTGATGAATTGGGAAAGCCGCCACCCATCAAGGATGGCACCGGATACCATAGAAATTCTCAAGAATCAAGAGAAATTATTGAGTCGGCATCGGGAAAATCGCATGGGGCGGGTGATAGGGGGGGGGACGGTCCGCAAATCCCTTCGATCAGGGGGACAGGGGGAGGGGGGGTACGCTGTTGTCCGTTCCTGCTAACCTGTGTCGGAGCGAATGTCTCCAGGGCTTGCCCATGGCGGAAGGGAGAAGGCAGGGCCATTGATGTTCTAAATTGCAGGAATGGGGCAATATTTGTGATTTGGTAACGATAACAATGGGATGTAAGATAGGTATGGATCTGCGATCTGTCGTGGGCGGTTGCGGAATGGGGTCTCGGTATCATGCCGTTCCCGGGGGCGGGTACGAGCCATACCGTCGAGTTTGGTCCATCAGGAAGCCAGGAGGCGATCCACCCGATGGAGGGCGGCTTCCCGGCCCAGCCGGCCAAGGATCTTCTCCAGTTCCGGTCCCTTTAGAAGACCTGTCAGGGCCGCCCGGATGGGAAGCAGGAGCTTTCGGCCCTTCAGTCCCGTCCGCTCCTGAATCCGGTGAATGAGCGGCCCGTACCAGGGATCTGTGCCCGCGACTTCCCGGAGACCCTCCCGGAGGGCAAGCAGGACGTTCCGGCCTTCCGGTGTCGAGAGGAGTGCCCCGGCATCGGCCGAGAGGGGCGGGTCTTCGTTAAGAAAGACGGGAAGATAGGGGAGGGCGTCGTCGAGGGTGGCCAGGTTGTCCCTGAGAATCTCCAGAATGTCCGCCAGTGCTTTTCGGGTCGGCATGTTCTCCGGACGATGGCCCGCCTTTTCCAACAGGGGCCGGAACTGCTCCTCCAGCCGCTCCGCCGGGCATTCCCGCAGGTACTGGCCGTTGAGCCAGCGCAGTTTCGCATCGTCGAAGACGGCGCCCCCCTTTCCGGCCCTTGTCAGGTCGAAGGAAGAGATCAGCGCTTCACGGCTCATGACTTCCCCGCCGCTCCCGATGGAGCGCCCCAGCAGGGCCAGGTAATTGAAGACGGCCTCCGGAAGGAAGCCCCGTTCCCGGAACTGGCGGACAGACGTGGATCCGTGCCGCTTGCTGAGCTTGGACCGGTCCTCTCCCAGGACGAGGCCGTGGTGGGCGAAGACCGGCGGGGGATACCCCAGGGCCTCATAGAGGCAGAGTTGCAGGGCCGTGTTCGAAAGATGGTCCTCTCCGCGGATGACATGGGAGATCCCCATGGCGTGATCGTCGATCACGACGGCGAACTGGTAGGCCGGGAGCCCGTTGGACCGGACAACGATAAAGTCCCCGAGATCGCCTGCATGGAAGCGCATCGTCCCCCGGATCAGGTCCTCGAAGACGATCTCTCCGGTGGGGACCCGGAACCGGTAGGCCGGATGTCTCCCGGAATCCTCGATCCGCCGGCGCTCCGATTCGCTCAGGTCGCGGCAGCGTCCGCCGTAGCGGGGCGGACGGCCACGTGCCAGCTGGGATGCCCGTTCGGCATCCAGTTCCTCGTCGGTGCAATAGCAGGGGTAGACCAGACCTTCCCGAAGGAGCCCGTCCAGGACGGAGCGGTAGAGGGGCAGGCGCTCACTCTGCCGGTAGGGTCCGAATGAGCCTCCCACCCCGGGTCCTTCATCCCAGGAGAGGGAGAGCCATTCCAGGTCCTCCAGCAGGGTCCGTTCGAATTCCGCGGTGGAGCGCGCGGCGTCGGTGTCTTCCAGGCGCAGAACGAGGGTTCCCTTGTGCCGCCGGGCGAAGAGCCAGTTGAAGAGGGCGGTCCTTGCGCCTCCGACGTGCAGGTCTCCCGTCGGAGAAGGGGCGAAGCGGACGCGGGGACTTCCGGAGCTCATGGTCTTTCCCCCCCGGAGACTGTGACGACCGCCATGACGGCGATTCCCTCTCCCCGGCCGATGAATCCCATCCCCTCGTTTGTCTTGGCTTTCAGATTGACGCTGCCGTCTGGAATCTCGAGGGTCCGGGCGATGTTGGCCGCCATCTGCGGCAGAAACAGGGCCAGCTTCGGACGCTCCAGGATGATCGTGGCGTCTACGTGGCGGACGCGGCATCCCGCATCGCGGGCTTTTGTGGCGACGGCCTCGAGAAGACGGAGGCTGGCTATGTCCCGGTAAGCCGGATCCGTGTCGGGGAAGAGCCTTCCGATGTCGCCGCCCCCGATCGCCCCGAGGAGGGCGTCGCAGACGGCATGAAGCAGGGCGTCTGCGTCGGAATGCCCCAGGAGCCCCTTCTCGAAGGGAATCTCGACCCCGCCCAGGACGAGGCGCCTTCCCTCCACCAGGCGGTGGCTGTCGTATCCGCAACCGACTTTCATGACCTTCCGCTCCTCCTCCGGACAGGCGTCTGGATGTGCTCCGCCAGGGCCAGGTCCTCCCGGGTCGTGATCTTGATGTTCCAGGAATCGCCGGGAACGATGACGACGGGATAACCGGCCCGCTCCACCAGGGAGGCGTCGTCGGTGCCGTAGTAGTTCTCTTCGCCGGCCCTGCAGTAAGCCTCCTTCAGCATGTCTGCGGGAAAGGCCTGGGGCGTCTGGATGAGCCAGAGCTCCCGGCGGTCCAGGGTTTCCAGCACGAGCCCCTCCGGGTTCACCCGCTTCACCGTGTCGCTGGCGGGGACGCCTGCGACGGCGGCTCTTCCCCCGCGGGCTTCCTCGACGACCCGGCGAATGAGCCCGGTTGCCGTGAACGGGCGTACGCCGTCATGAACAACGACGACCCGGCAGTCTTCCCCGACGGCGCGGAGGCCGTTGCGGACCGAATCCTGCCGCTCCCTTCCCCCGGGAACCACCGCCGAAATTTTTTTGAAATCGAAGGCATCCACGATATTGCGGCGTACCCGGGGCAGGTCCGTTTCCGGGACCACCAAGATGATTTCATCGATGAACCGGGAATCATGAAAGGCCTGAAGTGTATGGGCGAGGATGGGCAGCCCCCGGAGACGGAGGTACTGTTTGGCCTGCCCGGCACCCATCCGGCGTCCGGAGCCTCCGGCGGGAATGATGGCGATGGTTTTCTGCGGCGGGACGATCCCGCCTTTCGGATGCTTGCCGGGAGCCACGGACCTCCCTTCCAGGCGTGCAACGGACCGTTTCCGGGGTATCCGGGGGCCCGGGTTCACGACGAAGAAAAGCCCGGGGATGCTCCCCGGGCCGGTTCTACGTCCGGTTGGATGACGGATAGGGTTTCTTGTCCGGAGCCGGTGCCTTCAACTCCGAGAAAATCATGCGTCCCGCCGTTGTCTGCAGAACGCTCGTGACCACCGCGTCCACCGTGGATCCGATATGCTTCTGGCCATTGTCCACGATGATCATGGTCCCGTCGTCGAGGTATCCGACTCCCTGGCCCTGTTCCTTGCCTTCTTTAATGACCTTGACGGTCATCATCTCGCCGGGCAGGACCACCGGCTTGAGGGCATTGGCCAACTCGTTGACGTTCAGGATCTTGATGCCCTGGAGCTCGGCCACCTTGTTCAGGTTGAAGTCGTTGGTGATGATCTTGCCGTCAGACTTTTTCGCCAGGGCGACCAGCTTGGCGTCGACGCTCTTGATCTTGGGGAAATCCTGGTCCACCACGTCAATGGTGATCCCGCCGGTGCGCTGCATCCGGTTGAGGATATCCAGCCCCCGGCGTCCCCGGGAGCGCTTCAGCGAGTCGGACGAATCGGCGATATACTGCAACTCGTCGAGGACGAAGCGCGGCACGATAAGACGCCCTTCCAGGAAACCCGTTTCGGCGATATCGGCGATGCGGCCGTCGATGATGACGCTCGTGTCCAGGATTCGGTAGTCAGCAGGCTCCTTCGATGTACCACTTGCGAAGAAGGAAAATTCTTCGACCTTCTTGGAGCCAAGGACAAGTCCCAGGTATCCCAGCGTTCCGGTCAGGATCACATAGACCCAGGGGAGAATCTGCTGATTTTCCTGTATTTTCCCCACGAAATTCAATCCATAGGCAAGAATGACCGCGATCAGCAGACCAACAACCATGCCGATCACGCCGCCTAAGATGACCTTCAGGGATACTTTCCGGATGTCCTGCTCTACTTTGATTACAAAGAGGGCCGTGAATAATCCTGCTATGACTCCCAAGAATGATTGCCATAATCCGTCGAATGACAGATAAGCAATGAAATATCCGCTTACAGAACACGCCAGAATCAAAAACAGCCTTGTGATCAATCCGTTCACCTCCTTTCACGATGGTTTTCGTACCCCGGAACGCCCCTCCTCCCCGGAGATGATCGGGAGAAAAAGGAGGAACCGGTTTTGCACCGGCCTCAGGGCATCGGTGCGGTTTCCCCGCTGTAAACGGGGGTATGATCGTCTTCAGGGTAGCGGCCGGTACGGAGGCCGGAAAGCCAGACCAGACGCCGGTCCGCCGTGTGGAAATGACAGTGACGCCTGAATGCAAAGCACTTTCAGGCAGTCGTGTGGAGGGTCTGTTCGTATCGATGCGGTTCATGGCTACTGTAGGGTAAAATACCGCTGAAGGTCCTGTTCCACCTTCGTTTCTTCCGCTTTGGTGGCCACCGAGATCTCCTTGACGAGAAGATTCTTTGCGGTGTCCATCATCTTCCGCTCGCCGAAGGAGAGATTCTTGTCCGTTTTGAGGATGAGGAGGTCCCGCAGCACGCGGGCGATCTCGAAGACGGAGCCGGTCTTGATCTTTTCGAGGTATTCCCGGTACCGCTTGTTCCATGTCTGCTTGTCGATGGAGACGTCCTTGTTGCGAAGGATGGCGTAGATCTTCGGAATGTCCGCCGCCGGGACCACTTCCCGGAGGCCGACTGACTTGGCGCTGTGGAGCGGAATCATGATCTTCATGCCATTTCCCATGATTTTCATGACGTAGAAGAGCTGCCTGCTACCCATGACTTCACGATTTTCAATGGCTTCGATCACTCCGACCCCCTGGGCCGGGTACACGGCGATGTCTCCAACCTTGAACATGCTGCTTTACCTATCACCTTCTTTTTAGAACGTTTACTTTATCAATTCAATGCTCAAAAGTCAATAAAAAGACTACAAGATAGGCCGTCTCGGGCCTGTCCGGGACCCCGTGGCGCCGGGACTTTGATTGATTTCCGCTTGACAAGGAATGTGCCCTTGTATGAGGGTCTCTAATTCATTTTGAATCCTCGGGGGCCGCCTTGCATGCGGCTCCGGCGGGCATCGGGGCGGGACGCTCCGGGGTGCTCCGGGATGATTCTTCAGGGGGCAGCGATGAAGAAAAGGATCTATCTTGTCTGCATGTTGCTGGCCGTCCTACTCCTTCCAGCCGGTTCCTTACCGGTTCTCGCCGACGACTACAGCCTCGACGATGCCTTCCGCACGGCCCTCCGCAACTCCGAGAAGATCCGGCTGTCCGAGGAAAATGTCGTCATTGCCGAAACGACGAGGCAGAAGGCCTGGGCGGTCCTGATCCCCAAGCTCACGGCCTATGGCGGACAGACCTGGTATTCGGGAAGGAAGGTCACCTCCTCCGGGGCGCTGGCGCAGCCGGACGAGGCAAACACCTGGGGTGTCCGGGCGGACCAGGCCTTTTCCCTGAGCGGTCGGGAGTTCATGGCCCTGAGCATCTCCGGTGACAACATCGACAAGAGCCGGAAGGACCTGGACACCGCACGGGACGAAATGCTGCTCCAGACGGCCTACGCCTATTTCGACGTCCTGAAGGCCGGGAAATCCCTGGAAATCGCCGACGCCAATCTGGAGAGGCTGGCGAAATACCGCCATCTGGCGGAGAGGCGGCTCCGTCTGGGAGAGGTGACCAAGACGGCGCTGCTCCGGGCGGAGGGAGAATTGTCGGGCGCCCGGGCCGACCGGATCCGGGCGGAAAGCGGCCTGAACCTGACGAAGGCCGTCCTGGCCCGGGTCCTGGGAGTCAAGGGGCCCGTCGGAGTGAAGGAAAGCGCCGGCGAATCCGGGGAGATCCCGCCGGTGGACGAACTGCTCCGGAAGGCTCTCGAACGGCGGCCCGAGCTCCGGGCGCTGGAGATTCAGAAGGCCGCGGCGGACAAGCAGGTCTGGTATGCCCGGGGAGGCTACTGGCCGTCGGTGGCCGTCAGCGGCGTCTACCAGAGAAACTACCAGGATCCGGCAACGGCCTCCTTCCTCAACGAGAATGCCTATGCCACCGTGTCGCTCACCTTCCCGTTTTTCGAAGGGGGACTGCGGGTGGCGGAGGTCAAGGAGGCGATGGCAAGGAGCCGCCAGGCGGACCTGTCCATCGAGGATTTCAAGAAGACCCTCGGGGTCGAGGTGGAAGGCGCCCGGCTGGACCTGGTGACCCAGCAGGGAGTCCTCAAGTTCCAGCAGGATCAGGCGGCCTTCGCCCGGGACAACTTCCAGGCGGTCTCGCGGCAGTTTGAATTCGGCCTGGCCTCCAGCCTCGACGTCATCGACGCGAACACGCTGCTCGTGACGGCGGAGCAGAAGCTGGCCGAGGCGTCCATCAACTACCAGGTATCCTGGCTCCGCATGAAACGGGTTACCGGGGAGCTTCTCCCGTCGGTGCTCGCGAAGCAGTGAGGAAATAATGATCCGAATCCAGAGACGATCCGACGTATCGAGGCGGGATGAAATGAACGGGATGAAGACATGCGGATCCGGAATGCGGAGGCCCGGTTTGCCCGGCGGCTGGCCGGGCCTGGTCCTGCTTGCGCTCCTGGTGCTGGCGGCGTTTTCCTTGGCGGGCTGTCAGAAGAAGGAGACGAAGACAGCCGAAAAGGTCATCAACGTCCGCACCGCGACCGTGGAGAAAAAGTCTCTCCGTCCCTTCGTGGAAGCGGTGGGGAACCTGAAGCCCTTTCAGGAGGTGGTCATCAGCCCCGAGGTGGACGGCATCATCCGGAAACTGAACGTGGACGAGGGGTCGTCCGTGTCGAAGGGCATGGTGCTGGCGGAGATCAATGAAACGGACTACCGGCTGGACCTGGAGCGCGCGGAGGCGGCCCTCAAGCAGGCGGAGGCCACGCTGACGAACGTGAAGGTCGAATACACCCGGAAGGAGGCGCTGTACAAGGAACAGCTCGTCACGCAGCAGCAGTTCGACGACGTCACCACCCGGGTCACCCTGGCGACGGGCGACGTCGACCGGGCCCGGGCGG
The DNA here is from genome assembly GCA_964641935.1 of uncultured Syntrophaceae bacterium. Classification (GTDB taxonomy): domain Bacteria; phylum Desulfobacterota; class Syntrophia; order Syntrophales; family PHBD01; genus PHBD01. The sequence continues at coordinate 683 of CAZXMK010000135.1, read as the reverse complement.
CCCTGTCCCTGGCCCGGGAGCGCTACAGCCGCAGCCGGGTAAGGGCCCCCATGGCCGGTGCGGTCCGGGAGAAGCGGGTGACCGCCGGGGACTTCGTCAGAACCGGGACGCCCATGCTGTGGATCGTCCAGTCCAATCCCATCAAGCTGTCCTTTTCGGTTCCGGAAAAGGACATCAGCAGCCTCAAGCTCGGCCAGGAGGTGGATTTCCGGGTTGATTCCTTCCCCGGCAAGACCTTCACGGGCAGGCTGATGAGCATCTACCCGAGCCTTGACGAGAAGACCCGGACCCTCCAGGCGGAGGCCCATATCCCGAATCCCCAGGGGCTTCTCAAGCCGGGGTTCTTTGCAAGGGTGACGATCTACACGGGGCCGCCCAGGGACACCGTCATCATTCCCATCACGGCCATTCTCTACGAGAATACCCTGAAGAAGGTCTTCCTCGTGGAGGGCGACCGGTCCCGGGAAGTGAAGATCCAGGTCGGAGCCAAGTACGGCGAGTTCATGGCGGTCCAGGAAGGCCTCCAGGGGGGTGAGCAGCTGGTCACCGTGGGGCAGAACACCCTGGCGGACGGAGTGAAGGTGAATGTGGCTCGCTAATACCTCCATCAAGCGCCCCGTTTTTGCCACCATGTTCATCATGGCCCTGGTGCTCCTGGGGCTGGTCTCCTATGCGGAAATCGG
>CAZXMK010000134.1:0-8114 GCA_964641935.1 uncultured Syntrophaceae bacterium | reverse complement strand
CGCCAGGCGATCTCCGGGGGGAGGATCCGCGCCGCCAGAAGGCGGAGGGCATATTTTGTATATCCGTTCCGGATCTTGCTTTCCGGACGAAGGTCCAGGGCCGCCTCGACGACGCCCTTCTCGACGAAGGGCACCCGGGCCTCGATGGAGAAGGCCATGGAGTTCCGGTCTTCATAACGCAGGAGATGGGGCAACTGGAAGACCTGCATCTCGGAGGCCTGCATCTCCCCCAGATCGAAGAAGCCGGCCGTCATGGCCGGGACGGCCAGGACGGCCCGTTCTGCGCATTCCTCCCGGAGAAAGGAAACCCGGCGCTTCATGACCCAGGATCGCAGGGGGGCGGAAGAAAAATAAGCCAGGGAACCGGCGAACCACCCCAGGCTCATCCGGGAATGACGCACGGCCAGGATAAATTCCCGGACGGCCGCGACCGGTTTCCCCTGTTTCAGGAGATGCAGGAAAAAGGCGATGTAATAGCGCTCGTACCCAAGCAGCGTCTCGTCTCCCCCCTGGCCGTCGAGCATGACCTTCAGGCCCGCCTCCCGGGCCGTCTTCATGACCCAGTACTGCATGAAGACGGACGGCCCGCCCACGGGCTCTTCCTGGGTCCGCAGGCAGTGGTCCAGGTGACCTGCAAAATCCGAGTAGCCGGGAGCCGCCATGTGCCAGTCGAGGCGGGCGTGTTCCGCCACCATGCGGGCATAGGGTGTTTCGTCCGTCTCCGGGGATTCCGAACGGGCCGTTACGGCGGAGAAGCGGTCATTCCCGCTCTCCCGGTTGGCCGAGGCGGCCAGCGCGGCCACAACGGAAGAATCGAGCCCCCCGGACAGGCAGGTTCCGACGGGAACGTCACTTCTCAGGTGCAGGCGGACGGAGTGGAGCAGGCTGTCCTGGAATTCGCCGGATGACCGCTCCTTTCGCGCCCTGTTCTTCAGGCTGTAATACGTCCGTTCCCGGATACTCCCGTCCCGCAGTCGGAGCGTGAGGGAGCGGCCCGGCAGGAGCTGGCGGATGCCGCGGAAGAATGTCCGCTCCGTGTGATCGGTGAGCCCGAGAACCAGGTACTCCAGGAGGGAATCAAGATCGGCCCGGGCGGGAGCAAGGGTGAGCAGGGCCTTGATCTCCGATGCGAAGGCGAACCGGCCGTCCCCATGAAGGTAATAAAACGGCTTGATGCCGAAGGGATCCCGGGCGCAGAAGAGAAGGCCCTCCGCCTCATCCAGGATCGCGAAGGCCCACATGCCGGTGAAGCGGTCCAGGCACGCCTCCCCCCACTGGTCCCAGGCCTGGAGGACCACCTCCGTGTCCGTGGCCGTTTCAAAGCGGCGGCCCAGACCTTCCAACTCGCTCCGAATCTCCAGGTAGTTGTAGATCTCGCCGTTGTAGGTGACAACGAGGCGCCCGAAGCGCATCGGCTGATGTCCCTTTGGCGAAAGATCGATAATGGACAGGCGCTTGTGGCCGAGGGCGACGGAGCCCGAGATCTCCTGCCCCTCGTCGTCGGGCCCCCGGTGGGCCATGGCGGCGAGCATCCCCCCAAGGAGCTTCGGGGACTCCGGCTCGGGACGGGAGTAACAGATGCCGGCGATGCCGCACATGGTCCGCCGTCCGGCGCTATCGGCCTCCCTTCAGGGCGTCCAGAAACGGCCTGTGCTTTCCCATGCAGGCCTCGATGAGCGGGAGGTTCTCCCGGGTCCAGGCGACCGTCTTTTCCAGACCGTCCTTCAGCACCACCGCGGCCTGGAAACCGAGCTCGGACCGGGATTTCACGGTGCAACCGAACCGTTTCCCGGAGCGGTCCCAGTCGCGGCCGGGCAGGATCTCGACACCGCCGGGATTCCCCGTGATTGCGTTGATCAGCGAGGCAAGATCGGCAATGGACGTCTCGACTCCGCTGGCCAGGTTGTAGACCTCGCCGGGCTTCCCGTTCAGGGCGCAGGCGATAAGCCCTTCCGCGATGTCCTCGACGTAGATGAAATCGCGGGTGGCCGCTCCGCCGCTCTCCAGGGGAAGGGATTCACCCTTGAGAGACTTGTAAATGAACGTCGGCGTGACGTTTCGCCAAACCGTCGCCGGGGTTCCCCGCCAGCGGCCGGCACCCAGGATCTCGCCCGGTCCGTAGACGTTCTGGAACCGGGCGCGCACGGCGGGCAGACCATGCCGCCTGTGGTAGTAAACCGAGTAGAACTCGCCGAACACCTTGGACATGGAATAGGGGCTGTCCATGTGCAGCGAAACGAGGTCCGTCTCCGTCGTCGCCTCGGCACAGTGGAACGTCTTTTCCGCCACGGAGCATCCCGCCGCCGAGTACACCACTTTCTTCAATCCGCCGAAGCTCCTGATCCTCTCATACAGCTTCAGTGTCGTGAGGGTGTTGTTTTCATGGTCGGCCAGCGGGTCGTGGATGGAACTCTGGTTTCCGTGGTAGGTGCTCAGGTGAAAGATGTATTCGTATTCGTCGCGGATCGATGCGAGGACCTTGTCATCGGCGATGGAGCCTTCCAGGAAGTCTATCCGGGGGTCATCCGGGATGTTGATCCGCTCGGCCGACAGAAGGTTGTCCACCACCCGGACCCGGCCCGCGCCGAGTCCCAGGAGGCGTCGGACCAGGTTGCTTCCGACGAAGCCCGCCCCGCCCGTGACGAGAATGGAGGACCCTCCGATGCCGCTCATCCCTTCTTCTCCACCGGCTTGAGATGGGTGTATGTCTGGGTGATCCCGAACTTCTGATAATAGTCGATCGTCCGGGGCACACCCTCGGAGAGTGGAGTGGTGATTTTCCACGAGAAATCCCGGTTCGTCTTCGAGGGATCCAGCAGGATGGAGAAAACGTCGTCCGGGTTCCGTTCCCGGACCTCCACCGGCTCGTCCAGCGTAATCTTGAGCGCCGCCACCGTTTCGTCGAACAGTTCCTTGATGGAGTAATCACTCCCCGAGGACACGTGGTAGTAACCCTTTGACCCCATGCCGTCGAGCGCCTTCACGACCACGTCGATCAGGTCGGCCACGAAGATGAAATCCCGGCGCGTGTCCATGACGAAGCACTTCATCCCCTGGGTGAGGCGGTGGTAGAAAGTGGGCAGGGGACCGCTGATGTTCCGGGGACCGTAGGCATTGGCCAGGCGGAAGGAGAGAAATTCGAGGCTGCTCAGGGAAATGTAGTGCTCTCCGGCGGTCTTGCTGATGGCGTAGCTGCTTCCTTCCGGACGGATCGGGTGATTCAGCGTGATCGGCTGTTCGAGGGGCTTGAGCCCGTAGCAGAGGGCCGTCTGAAAATAGATCATCCGCTTTACCGCGGTCCTCTGGCTGGCCTTGACGATGACGGCCGTCCCCAGGACGTTCGTCCGGGCGTCTTCCTCCCAGTTGTCGGGATCCTTGTACGAAGCTGCCGCATGGACCACCCGTTCGGGCCCGAAGGCGTCGAATACCCTGTTTACGAGTGTCTCGTCGGCGATCGTCCCCTCGACGATCTCCAGGTTCGGATGGGCCGTCAGGTTGTCCCTGCGGCCGGTCGAATAGTTGTCGATCACCAGGACGCGGTCTCCCCGCGCCAGCAGCCGGTCCGCCAGATGGGAGCCGATGAATCCGGCTCCTCCTGTAATCAGTATCTTCATCACACCTGTTCCTCCTTGAGCATTTTTTTAAATTCGTGTTCCCGGTCGTGAAACCGCTGTTTCCAGAGCTCGATGCACAGAAGTCCCCAGATCTTGCGCCCGAAGCGGCCCTCCTTCTCGATTCCCTCCAGAATCCTGCGGCTGTTGATCAGCGTCCGGCTCTGGGCGTTCCGGGAAAGGAACGTGTCGAGGACGAAATCCCGGGCCTCTCCCCGGATCCACTCCGTCAACGGGGTCGGGAATCCCATCTTGTCTTTCCGGTTGTATATCTCCGAGGGGATAAAGGGCTTCAGTCCCTTCTTGAAGATGTATTTCAGCTCCCCGTTGCGGAACTTGACGTTGGCGGGAATGGTGGCGGCAAACTCCACGACCGGGTGATCGAGGATGGGGACCCTCGACTCGATCCCGTGGGCCATGCTGACCCGGTCCTCCACCTGGAGAAGGGCCGGCAGGAGCGTCTTGAAGTCGAAGTGGGTCATCAGGTCGAAGTATGATTCCTTGCGAACGTTCTCGCCGTTGAATATCTGACGGAACGTGTCGAAGGGGGAATAATCGCCGAGCCATTCCCAGTTCACTTCGTCGTCCATCTGGGGAGCACGGTTGACGAGCTGGAAATACCGGCGGTCCATGTCTTCGAACAGTCCTTCGCTCCAGAATTCCTGCAGCATCGGCTTGTAGAGGTACAGGGATCTCAGGTTGGGAATGATGGATTCGTACGTCACGACGAAGTTGCCGTTCTGAGCCGTACCGTCGATGGCCGCCTTGATGCACTGTTCGAAATAGGCGATCAGGTAGCGTGTGTAGCCGCCGAAGGTTTCATCGCCGCCCTGGCCGCCAAGAACCACCTTCCGATGCCGGCCGGCCATCCGGGAAACCATGTACTGGGGAAAGGAACCGGGCCCCGCGACGGGGTAGTCCAGATGATAAATGACGTCCCGGATATGCTCGATGAAGTCGGTTGCATGAATGTCGATCTCATGCAGCACCATGCCCTTTTCCTTGGCCAGGCCCCTGGCGTAGGGGCTTTCATCGAAGGCGGGGCCGAATGATGAGAATTTTCCCGTGAACCCCAGGAACTCCTCATTCGTACAATTGCCGGCGATGGAGGCAACCCCGCTGGAGTCGAGACCGCCGCTCAGATACGCCCCCAGGGGGACGTCGCTCCGCAGGTGAACCCGGACCGAATCCTCCAGGAGGGACCGCAATTTCTCCTCGAAGTACTTCTCCGTGTGGTCGAAATCGAGGTCATAATAAACCTCCCAGTAGCGGCGAATCCGCCGGTCTCCGTTGCGGACCGTCAGTGTATGACCCGGCAGGAGTTCCTGGATTCCCTTGAACAGGGTCTTCCCCGCCAGGCAGAATTGAAACGTGATGTAATCCCTGAATCCCTCCAGGTCCGTTTCAATCCGGTCGACAAAGGGCAGGAGGGCCTTGATTTCCGAGGCGAAGCAGAAAACGTCGTTTGCGACCGTGAAGTAGAAAGGCTTGATCCCGAACCGGTCCCTGGCACAGAAGACCGTCCCGTTCTCTTCGTCCCAAATGGCGAAGGCGAACATGCCCCGGAGATGGTTGACGCAGTCCTCTCCCCACTTGCGATAGGCAAAGAGAATGACCTCCGTGTCGGAATTGCTGACGAACGATTCCTGGCCGAGTTCCTCTCTCAACTCGATATAGTTATAGATCTCGCCATTGTAGACGATCCAGTTGCCGGACCGGTCGGTCATGGGCTGGGCTCCGGTGGGCGAGAGATCAATGATGCTCAGCCGCCGATGGCCGAAACCGACGAACTCCCGCTTGTGCAGCCAGACACCCTCGCCGTCCGGACCACGGTGCCGCTGGAGGTCGTTCATCACCTGCAGGGAACGGCGCAGGTTCGGCACCGGATTTTTCGAAAGGTCATAGATACCGGCTATGCCGCACATGTCAGTGGGTTCTCCTTTTCATCAGTTTCCTTGCTTCTCCTCACCCGGCTGTTGGAATCGCTCAGTGAATCCGCTTCAACGCCATAATCCTGTCGCGTGCGGATACAATCCCGTCCACGGCCATGCCGCGAAGGGAGAGGGCTTTTTCCAGGAAGAGACCGGAACCAGCACGCCGGTATTCACGATCAACCGGTCGATCAGGCACGGCCGTGAGAATTTCCTCCGCGAATTTTCGGTACGTGTATTTCCCGCCGAGCAGGATGTCCTCATACGCCCGCTCTGCCATTTCCGCAAGGGCCGCCGTGTCCTTCACCCTCTCCATCACATCCTGCAGGTTGGAAAAATCGCGGCGCAGGGGGATGAAGTGCCGGTCCGCCTCCAGGACGCCGCTATAGCTCCCCTCGACCAGCACCTGAGCCGTCTTCGTCAACACCACCTCCAGATGCCGGGGGCTGATGGCGAAAAAGCGATAATCATCCCAGCCTTCCGGCATGGCCGCCTGGACGTCAGCAAAGGCCAGGGAAGGGTTTGCCGCCTTCATCGCTTCAATGGCCTTCATGATTCCGCCGTCCCGATCAAGGACACTCGATCCGCTCTCGCAACCGATCACGACCCGACCCGACGCCAGAAAATCGAACCAGCGGTCTCCCATGATCGTATCCTCCGGCCGCGTCGAGATGTCACAGCGAAGGCCCGCCCTGCCGGCCGCCTCCCGGACAATGCCCGCGATTTCGTGCTTGAGCTGTCCGTGGCTGCCGAACCAGTAGGGAAGCTTCGAGGCGCGGTAGACGATGTCGAAGGGACGCTCGGACAGGGGACGGCATTTTGCGGCGATCCGCTCCGCATCTCCGTCTAGAAGATAACCCGTCAGGCAGGGTACGAATCGTGCTTTCCCGTGGAGCGTCGGATAAAGAATCGGCCACATCTCCTCTCCAAAGCAGGAAAAGACCGTCTGGACCCCCCACTCTTCCAGCCAGGAATCAAGGATTGCCGAGTGGTCGTATTCATCCTGGGGCAGAGCCACCTTCGCGCAGTCCAGGGAGCCGATCCAATCCAGGCCTTCCTTCCACCTCCGGAACGAGGGGCTCCACCTCATGCCCAGGAAGGTCGTGTGGAGAACGATCCCGTCGAACCGCAGGTGCCGCACCCAGGCCGGCACGCCCAGAACGGCGTTGGCGTACGTCACTTCGCAGCGGTCCCCCGGCTGTGAAAGGGCCTGAATATGCTGCCGGATAGCAACCCGGGCGGCCGGAAGGGGATGCGAGAGGCGATAGAGGACAAGGATCTTTTTTGCCATGGGTATGCCCGGACGATACTCCGGATTTCGAGTTTGTCACGACAGCACCGGGCAGGGGGAACATTCCGGGACCGGTCGTGTCGCCGGTGCTTTATCAGGGTAGCATCTGCTGGAGGCGGTTGCCGATCCGACTGCAGTACCCGATAAACCGGCCCAGGAAAACATCGGACAGCCGGGGGGACTCAACGGCAAGCGCCAGAATCTTTTCCGCCAGTTTCTCGTCGGAAAGGCGCAGCATTCTGCGTGAGCGGGCCGGCCGGATCTGAAGCCGCCTCGTTCCCTTCGCGATCCGGACGACTCCTTGGAGATTGTCCTCCGCGGGCTGTCTGTATTTTTCCCGTAATTTTCTGACAGACGGCAGGGCATCCTGTATGACGGCTTCGATTTCCTCGACACTGCAGCCCAAATGTGAAAATCGGAAGATGTTCTCCGTGAAGAAGGCCCGGACATTCTTCACCGGACCGACATCCCCCGTCACCGGCCCACACCCGAAGCCCATGTCCAGGTCGGCCGCCAGCTCGATCGCCCCCTTCAACTCATGGAGATTGGACTTCATGATCGTGAAACCCATCATGAGGTCCCACCGCTGTTTGCCGTGCTTCTCGCGCAGCGTATTGATGTCGGTTATGTTCCGGATCAAGCGGCTCCATTTCCCGTGTACACGGATCGCCTCGTAGGTCCCGGCCGTGCATGCGTCAACGTTGATCCCGAAGCCCAGGTTCTCGATCCCCAGGAAGTAGCGCTCCACCCGGTCACGGGTCAGCAAATGCCCGTTGGTCAGTGTCATGAGGCGCTGAACCGGGTGGTTAACCTTCTGGAAATGCTCCACAATCTCCCAGTAGGAAGGATAGACAAGAGGCTCCCCCCCCGAGAAAGTCAGGAAGAAGCAATTGGCAAGCGACTCGCGGATCTTCAGCAACTGCTCCGTCGACAGTCCGGCAGGGGTGTCATGATCTTGAGGACACATGATGCAGCGGATGTTGCACCGCTCTCCGAGGGTCACGACGATGGCGATCGGGTCCGCTCCCTCCATGCCGGTCCCCCGGGCAAACGATGCCCGAACCTTCTGAAGGTTTTCCCACAGGGACGATGGACATTCCCCGCGAGCAACCTGATCCATGAGATCCGACTCGTTCAGGCCGTAGTACTCGGCCAGGCCTTCGATCCTTCCGAGGCGGGGCAGATTGAGGCAGTTTCTGCAGTCCTCCGGGATCTCTCCATTCGCGAAGCCTGTCCGCAGTGTGTTGGCGGCAGCGGAGCTGAAGGCTTCCCGCAGCGAGA
>CAZXMK010000133.1:0-8148 GCA_964641935.1 uncultured Syntrophaceae bacterium | reverse complement strand
ATGCTCATGCTCAGGGTGAACTTTTTCCCGCAATCCTGACATTGATAATCGTATGTCGGCATGACTCAACCTCCTTTCCGCCGCCGTTCTTTCCGCCCGAAGAGGAAAACCGGTTCTTGCCGACCCGATTCCCTCCAGGGGAGCCGCCTTCGGATCGACATCGATGATACCCCATCGGGTGAGCGGAATCAAGAGGAATTCAGGCTTGTTACAGGATTCCGCCACGATTCGGGACCTGCCGCACAGGGTCCGGGAAAAACGGTGGCATGGATGCACCATGCCCCGGATTGCCCGGACGTCATGAATGCGTGTCTTGGCAGGGTGCGGCACCGCTCCTGTCGTTATGTTAAGGGTGGCATAAGAATCGAATGTTCCACACATTTCGTCTTTACCGACCATTTCGGCCATGTTAAATTACCACAACGTAACAAACGGGATCGCCTGCAAATAAGCGCCTTTTTTCTGTTGCGGACGATCCATTTCTTTTTTCTTTTTCAACACATGCACCGGATGAATGTGGTGGCACAGGGAGGGAGTTCCTGTGGCTTCTGCGGCAATGCGGTCGCTTGAATTCCGGTGCGGGAGGGTGTCCCGGCCTTTCCGGGAAGAAGATCTCAGCGAGAAAAATAAAAAAGGAGGTTACAAGCATATGAGAAGCCATCATATTTTGCCCCGGACAGCCTTGAGTCTGATGTTGCTGGCGGTCCTGGCACTGGCGGGCGGCTGTGTCTACACGGGCGGATCGGCCATGGACACCCATAAAAAAGGGATGAGCTCGATCACCGAAGAAGAGTATTTTGTCACGAAAAAGCCCGTGGACAAGGCCTTCATCGGGGCGGCCTGGTCCCGTCAATTCGGTCCCATCGAGGACCCTGCGACGGAGAACATTCGCACCAAGAAGGAGCGTTCCCTGAGTGGCATCCAGCAGGACTTTGCCTACAACCTGGGAATCGGTCTGGGCGGGCAGCTCGTGGCCGGACCGCAGGCCGAGGTCGGGGCCGGGGGCGGCAGCGCCGAGCGGGCCAGGTTGTCGGGTCTCGAAATCATCACGCCGGTGACGCTGGCCGACATCCCCTTCGAGCCGAAACTGTCCTACGTGACGGAGGCCCTCCGACTTGCCAACTTCCGGATCAGCGACGAGAAGAGTAACAAGGCGGGGATCAACGTGGGCGCCGGAACCGTGGTCGGCAGCGGCACTGCCACGGCGGAAGTAGGAACGGCGGCCCGTCGGGGCACGGAAGGAGACGGACTTGTCGTGGCCTACAAGCTCCACATGATCGATCCGAAAAGTTATGCAAAGCAGGACTCCGGCAGCGTACCTCTCGTTCTGGACGGCGTGGTGGATTTCCCCAAGGCCGGCATGATCGTCAAGACACGCCTGCAGCGGATCGATCCGGGAGCGGGCCGCTCCCTCCCCCGGAGTATCCTGTGGGCCTGTCCCAGGGCCGATGCCCGCAGCCGAGACATGGTCGCCGCCTGGGTTGTGGAGATGCGGTCCACCGACCCGAGGCGCCGGACCATGAACATCGCCTTCCCGGCCTGGCCGGCCATTGAAGAGTGCCAGAACTACACCGGCGTCCTTCACTCTTTCATCGATCCCCTGACGGACAAGATCAACCGGCAGAAAATCAGCATCATGCTGATCGACGCGGAAGTCACGGACAATCTGCAGCCAAAGAAATGGGAAGCCCGCGTTTCTCTAATCGACGAGGCGTTCAATATCAAGATGGTCAGGCCTGCGGATCTGGAGTCGCCGCGGCAGTCTTCCGGGCAGATCAACTAACCCCGATATCCAAGGAGCGAAACCATGAAACGATACTCTGCGTTACGGTTGATCCCGCTGGTACTGGCTCTGCTGGTCCTCACCGGCTTTGAGGCCTGGGCCAGGAAGCCGGAGGTGATCCGGCACGACGCCCAGTACCTGGATCGTCAGGTTTCCCTGAATATCGAGTGGCAGTCCACCGATCCGGTTGTCTCCATTCGCGTCGCCGCCGGCAGGGAGGTCAAGGTGATCAAGGTCGACGCTTACGACAACAAGAGGGTTCCGCAGGGCTATTCCGGAGAGGTGAGCGTGGCCCTGCAGGCGGATCCCCTCATCAACCAGGATTCGATTCCCTACACCATCCAACTGACCGATGACGTGGGTCAGAGAAGCACCCTGGTGACGGGCAAGGTGACCGTTCCCTCCGCTTTTGCGGCTCCCCGCGTGGACGACTGGGGACGGGACCGCGTGGTCGGTGCGGGAATGCCCGCGGCCCAGCAGCCAGACATGATCGACAAGTTGCGGCAGGTTGCGCAGGTGCTCGACGCACCGCCGTTCCTGCACGACATCGTGGTGACCAATCCCAACACGGGGATCGTCACATTCTCCACAAAGGCAACGGACAACCTGGGACTGAAGGAAATCAACTTCCGCATTTTCGACTCCACGAACAAGCAGGTGGACAGCCAGCAGATCGCTGCGACGGGGAAACTCTGGCAGGGCACGTCCAAGGACTTCAGCCTGCCCCCGGGGAATTACAAGGTGATCGGTCAGGCCATCGACTCCGGCGGCAGCACCTCACCGGAGAAGACCGCCTGGTTCACCATCGGTACACCCCAGGCCGCGGGACCCCAGCCGCCGCAGCCTCCCGTTGAAGTTCCCACGGTGCTGACGGTGACGATCCTGCCCGCCGATGTCCTGGCGAAGGGCGCCCAGTGGCAGATTCCGGGCGGCGACTGGCTGAACAGCGCCGACAGCGTCAAGACGGGCCTCAAGGCAGGCTGGTACGATGTGACGTTCAAGGACGTGGCTGGCTGGAAGAAGCCCGACACGCTCAAGGTGAGCGTGGAGGTTGGAAAAACCGCAACAGCCACGGGCACATACACGCTCGATACGAGCTTTTCCAAGACCTGGACCACCAGCGTCGACTTCGAGACGGGAACGCTGGTGGGAGTCGAGGACAAGACCATCCCCGACCAGCTCCAGCTGAGCAAGAGCATCTCCACGCTTCCCTTCATCTGGGTGCCCAACTCGAACGAGGGGACCATTTCCAAGGTGGACTCCAAGACGGGCACCGAATTGGGTCGTTACCGCACAGGCCCCACCACGGGAGGCAGTCCCTCCCGCACCACCGTGGACCTGAAAGGAAACTGCTGGGTCGGGAACCGCAACACGGGAACGGTTGTCAAGGTCGGCCTCAACGAAAACGGCCAGTGCGTGGACCGCAACAAGAACGGGACGATCGAGACCTCCACGGGGGCAACGCCCCTGGCCTGGGGAGCGGATGAATGCGTGCTCCACGAGGTCGTACTGATCACCGGAAGCGAGGGGACGTACAATCCCGGGGAATACAAGGGCAGTTACAGCGGCACGCCCGGTCCCCGGGGCATCGGAATCGACGCAAACAACAACCTCTGGGCCGGAACCTACGGCACGCACAAGTACTACCACGTGGACGGCGGAACCGGCAGGATTCTGAAGACGTATGACGTCCCGGGCCACAATCCCTACGGCGCCGTCGTCGATCCCCGCGGCATCGTCTGGTCCGCCGACCTGTCAAACAGTTACGTCGGGCGGCTCGATCCCGCCACCGGCGCGTTCACCAAAATCAAGACAGGTCAGACGTACGGCATGGGAATGGACAAGAACAACCACCTGTTCATCGCCGGCTGGTGCTCCAATATGCTGACGCGGGTCAACACCACGACCGGGGCCATCGAGTGGCAGAAGCCGACGGGGGACAGCTGCTCCCGCGGCGTCGCCCTGACGAACGACGGAGATGTCTGGGTGGCCAACTCCAGTTCCAACAATGTCTCCCGCTGGTCCAACGACGGTATCAAGAAAACCACCATCGGTGGGTTCAACCATCCCACGGGAGTGGCGACGGACTCCGACGGCAAGGTCTGGGTGGTCAATTACGGCGATGCGTTCATCAAGCGGATCGATCCGGCGACAAACCGGGTGGATCTCGAGAGGCAGGTGGCCGGACCGCACTATGGCTACAGCGATATGACGGGCATCGTGGCCCGTTCCGTGACCACCATGATCGGCACCTGGACGGCCGGGTACGATGCAAAGTCCGACGCGGCAAAGTGGAAGGCCGTCGCCTGGACGAGCACCGAGCCGGTGGGGACCTCCGTCAAGGTGAAAGTCAGGAGCTCCAGGGACGGGAAGACTTGGTCGGCCTGGGAGGATGCGGTGAAGGGAGCGGATCTCAAGACCACGCCGCAGGGACGTTACATCCAGATTGAAGCGACGCTCCAGATCCAGTCGGGGACGGCCTCACCGGTCCTGAGCGACCTGACCGTCCAGGGCCTGTAAAGGAATCTACGGGTTGAAAAGCCCGTTCCGGCGGCCGAAGCCGCCGGAACGGGATCTCTCCGGAATGAAACGATAAGGAGGAGACGCAATGAAACGATTTTTCTATCCGGGACTGGTGCTGGCTCTCCTGCTGGCTGCCGGGCCGGCCATGGCACAGGGACTCTCTGCCGGCACATACGTCATGAACAGCGGGGGGATGCAGGTAATCATGGAAGTCAATGCCCTTCCCGACGGGAAGTACTTCATCAATGCCAACGGAAGCGGGGGTGGGAAGAACTGCCGCATCGGGGACCTGGGTGAACTGCGAGGCGGAAGCCTCGTGCTGGGTGTCTGTGAGATGGGGATCCGTATTTCCGGGGACGGCTTTGATCTTCTGGACTCCAAGGGATGTGCACAGTGCGACGCCGGTGCTTCCGTATCCGGGCATTACGTGAAAAAGTAACGGAACATACTGAAGAAACGGAGGTGGCCGATTCATGAAAAAAATTTTTTCAACGTTCTGTCTGTCTTGCCTGGTTGTCATCTTCCTTTTCCCTGCGGATGGGATTGCCCAGAGTGCCGGAACGGGGGAGATCAACTGGGTGCATGGATACATCAGTGTGACGGGGCAAGGTGCCGCCGTCCGGGGGAGCCTGGCGCAGGCCCGGCCCCTGGCAAGGCGAGCCGCCGTCAGTGACGCCCAGCGAAACCTCCTGGAGATCATAAAGGGCGTGAAAATCGACTCGACGACGACAGTGGAGAATTTCGTTGTCACCTCCGATGTGATCCAGTCTCACGTGAACGGACTCGTCAAGGGCGCCCACGTGGTCAAAGGCACGGAGAAATACGAGACCCAGCCCGACGGTTCCGTTCTCGCGACGCTGGAGATGAGGGTCTGCATTATGGGAAACTGCGGAGCCTCCCGTGTCTCCCTTGTCCAGGCCCTGGGGATCGACCGCATCAAGCCGCCGGCATACATCCCGCCGCCGGCCCCGCCCGTCTCTCCCGCACCTCCCCCGCCGCCCGTTGCCCAGCAGGCTGTGCCGGTCTCTCCGCCGCCGCCCCCGAAGGCCTATCCCTTCGACAAAACGAAGCCGATCACGGGCCTGGTGATCAACCTCGAAGGGCATCTCTATGAGCGGGTCCTCCTCCCGGTGGTGGTCGTGGAGGACCAGGGGAGCGGACTGTTCACGGTCTATTGCGCCAAGAATGTCCGGCCGGCCGTGGTCCGCACGTTCGGTGTCGTCCGTTACGCCGACACGGTGGAACAGGCGATGCACGTGCATAAGCAGATCGGCTCCAATGTCCTGGTCATTCCGGCATCGTCCATCACCAGGGAGAACATGATTGTCATTCGAACCACAGACCGCCGCCTCATCTCCGAAACGACGAGCCATGGGAACGATTACCTCGCGGAGGCGAAGGTCGTGATCGTCAACCAGTGATACGCTCGCAATCCCATCGGAGGGGTTCCCGGAGGAGCCCCTCCTTCTTGTTTGAAATCCATGCTGCATCAGAAGCTTTTCCTCCTTAAATATCCCATCAAGCACAATATATAGTGGTGGAATATCCGGGAAGTCCCTCTAATAGTATTTTCACTTTACAAGCAGGGTTGCTTTTGTTAGATTCCGCCCACCGGGTATCCTCCCGGAGAGTGTAATGTTATGAGACTTCAACGACTTGAAATATCGGGTTTCAAATCTTTCCGGGATCGGGTGGTCCTTGACTTCTCGGAGGGCATCAGCGGCGTGGTCGGACCCAATGGGTGCGGCAAGAGCAACGTCGTCGACGCCGTCCGGTGGGTCATGGGCGAGCAGCGTGTAAAGTCCCTGCGGGGCCGGAAGATGGACGACGTGATCTTCAACGGGAGCGAGGACTCCGCCCCGGTCGGCCTCGCCGAGGTTACCATGGTCCTGTCCGACGACGGCCGCTGCTTTCCAGAGCCTTACGAGGCCATGACGGAGGTCAGCATCACCCGGAGGCTCATCCGCGACGGCGACAGCGAGTATCTGATCAACAAGGTTCCCTGCCGCCTTCTGGACGTCCGCGAGTTTTTCCTGGGCACCGGGGTCGGCGTACGGGGGTATTCCCTGGTGGAGCAGGGAAGCGTCTCCAGCCTTGTCGAGGCCAGGCCGGAGGAGCGGCGGCAGTTCATCGAGGAGGCGGCGGGCATCTCCAAGTTCAAGAGCCGCAAGGAGTCTGCCATCCGGAAGATGGAGACGACGAGGCAGAACCTGACCCGGATGAACGACATCATCCGGGAGGTGAAGACGCAGCTGAACGCAATCTCCCGGCAGGCGAAACGGGCCGAGCAGTACAAGGCGATCCGGAGGGAGGTCCGGGAGGGCGAAATCGTCCAGATGCTGCAGGCCTATGCGGATCTGACCGCGCGGAGCGCGACCCTGCAGACGGCCCGCGATGCCGCCCGGGAAAAGGAAGATGAAATCCGCACGAAACTCGGCGCGTCGGAAGCGGGCTGGGAGGCAGCCAAGACGGAGGCCGTCGCCCGGGAGGGAGACCTCAACCGTCTTCAGGAGACCCTGTACGAACTCCGGAACGTCATCTCGTCAAAGGAGCAGTCGGTCGCCTTCCAGCGCCAGCAGGTGGAGGAGCTGACCCGGCAGCGGGAGCGGGAGACGGAAGAGATCGGACAGCTCTCCGGCCGGGCGGAGGAGTCCCGCCGCGAAGCCGCCGCCGCGGAGGCCCTCGAACAGGAGCTGTCGGACGAGATTCTCAACGCCGAGGCGGACCTGCGGGATCTGCAGGGCGCGCTGGAGGAATACCGGCAGCAGGACCGGTCGGCCCACCGGGAGCTTGAAGAGAAGAAGGTCCAGTTCATCGAGCTGATCAAGGAAAAAACAACCGCCAGGAACCGCCTTACGGCCCTGCAGAAGAACCGCGAGGACCTGGAGCGGCGGGAGGCCCGGGACAGCCGGGAGTTGGAGGAGCAGACCCGCCGCCGGGAACAGCTCCGGGAAACCCTGGCGGGCCTTGCCGCCGGACTCACCGAGGACGAAGGGAACCTGGACGACCTGATCATCCGGCGGGGGGATGCCTCCGACGAGTTGAAACGCACCCGCCGGGAACTGGAAGAGACGGACGAACTCATCGCGGATCACAAGCAGGAACTGGGACGACGTTCATCCCGGCTCCAGTCGCTCCGGGAATTTTACGAGGGATACGAATGGTGCGGCGAGGGGACGCGGGCCCTGCTGGGAAGCCGGCAGGAGAAGCCGCAGGATGGCCTCCCCCGGGAATCCTTCCTCGGCCTCGTGGCGGATTACATCGATGTTCCCCGGGACTACGAGGCGGCCGTGGAGGCCGTGCTGGGTGAGAAGCTACAGTACATCCTCGTGAAAAATCAGTTCGACGGCGTCAAGGCCATCGATTACCTCAAGAACGGCGCCTTTGGAAGGTGCAGCTTCGTTCCCGTCGAGGTCCGCAACTATGCCGACGGCGGAAGCGCGACGCCGGTCCACCTCCAGGAGACCGTGCGGCTCCTCGACGTCGTCCGGGTCCGTGACGATTTCCAGGACGTGGCCTCCTGCCTGCTGGGGGATGTCCGGGTCATCTCCGATTTGTATCGCGGCGTGAACTTGTGGAGACAGAACGGGTTCCGCGGCACCTTCGTCACCCGGGACGGGGATCTGATCAGCCCGCACGGTGTCCTCACGGGAGGCGCCGCCTCGGGCGGGGAGCGGAGCCCCCTGCGGAACAAGCGGGAGATGACCGAGCTGGAGGCGGAGGTCCAGTCCCTGGAAGATGCAGTGTCCGAGGCGACGGACCGGAAGAGGGAATTCACATCGCTGATCTCCCAGTGGGAGGAGGAGCTGGTCCGGCTGCGGGGCGTGGTCCACCGGATGGAG
>CAZXMK010000132.1:0-8152 GCA_964641935.1 uncultured Syntrophaceae bacterium | reverse complement strand
CGCCGCCAGCGAGGCCTATTCCAATACCCGGTCCATCCGGAAGGCCGGCGTCCGGCAGACCCCCTGGGGCTTCCGTTTCATCGGCCCGGTGGAGATGCAGGAAGGCCGCTTCGAGGAGGACGAGGCCCGGATCATCCGGGACTGCATTTCGAAAGCGGACGTCTTCGTCGACGTGGGGGCCAACGTCGGATACTACACCTGCCTGGCCCGTTCCCTGAACCGGACCGTCATCGCGGTGGAGCCCCTGCTCCAGAACCTGCAGTTCCTCTATGCGAACCTGGAGGCGAACGGCTGGCGGGACGTGGAGGTTCACCCCCTGGGCCTGTCGGCCGCCCCAGGCCTGGCCGTTCTTCACGGCACCGGAACGGCGGCCTCCCTGGTAGAGGGCTGGGCCGGACCATCCACGAAGCACCGGACCATCCCGCTGACCACGCTGGACTTCGTTCTGGCGGGACGCTTCCTCGACCGGAAGCTCTTCATCAAAGTCGATGTCGAGGGCGTGGAGTTCGACCTCCTCCGGGGGGCCGGGGAAACCCTCCGCAAGGATCTGTCGCCGGTCTGGATCGTTGAGACGGGGATCGGCGGCTGGTGTCCCGAGAGCCACGACAGCCGCTTCCGGGAGATCTTTGAGCTTTTCTGGTCTTTCGGCTATGATTCCCGGACCGCGGGCCGGGAGACCGTACGGGTGACAGAGAAGGAGGTGGATTCCTGGCTGGAGCGGAAGTCCACGGACGGCTTCAGCAATTTCCTCTTCGAGAAAGCTGGCTGACAGCCGCGGCAGCACCTCCCGATAATCCCCCTGACAGCCCCCGCGCCCCGGACAGGCCGACGTTCGCAGGGGCGCGGCCGGGGATTCCCAGAGGAGCGATTGGGAAGCGTTTCCCGAAACGGGCGATCCGGTCCGCCAACAACAACGCGGGGAAACGCTTCCGCGACGGCGGGAACCCCGTGACAGCCCCCGCGCCCCGGACGAGCGCATGCTCTTCAACTCCTACGAATACATCTTCATCTTTCTTCCGGCCTCCCTGGTCCTCTTCTTCCTGTTGAGCCGCCGGGGCTGGACGAAGGCGGCCAAGGTCTCCCTCGTCTTCTCGTCCCTCTTCTTCTACGGTTGGTGGGACCCGCGGTACCTGCCGCTCATCCTGGGCAGCATCCTGTTCAACTACACCGTCGGCCGGACCCTGTCCCATTTCGGGGAAAAACCGGAGCCCTGGAGGAAGCGCCTCCTGGCGGCGGGGATCGCCGGGGACGTCCTGCTCCTGGGATGGTTCAAGTACGCCGATTTCTTCATCGCCAACGTCAACAGCACGGCGGGGCTTCACCTGCCCCTTCTTCACATCATCCTGCCCCTGGGGATCAGCTTCTTCACCTTCACGCAGATCGCCTACCTGGTGGACGCCTTCCGGGGCCGGGCAAAGGAGTACAGCTTCACCAACTACGCCCTTTTCGTCTCCTTCTTCCCCCACCTGCTCGCAGGCCCGATCCTCCACCACCGGGAGATGATGCCCCAGTTCGACGACGAGGGAAACAAGCGGATCGATTACGGAAACCTCTCCGTCGGGGTCTACCTTTTCTTCATCGGCCTGGTGAAGAAGGTCGTCATTGCCGACTCCTTCGCCCCCTGGGCGGACAGCGGCTTCGACACGGCGGAGAACCTGGCCTTCGTGGAGGCCTGGATCACGAGCCTCTCCTACACCCTCCAGCTCTACTTCGACTTCTCGGGCTACACCGACATGGCCCTCGGGAGCGCCCGCATGTTCAACATCCGGCTCCCAGTGAACTTCAACAGCCCCTACCGCTCCCTGGACATCCGGGAGTTCTGGCGCCGCTGGCACATGACGCTCAGCCGCTTCATGCGGGACTACCTCTACATCCCCCTCGGCGGAAACCGCGGAACAGAGGCCCGGGTGACGGCAAACCTCCTCCTCACCTTCCTCATTGGCGGGCTCTGGCACGGGGCGGGCTGGACCTTCGTGTTCTGGGGCTTCCTCCACGGCGCCGCCATGGGCGTCCACCGCCTCTGGAAGCGGACGGGCCGGACGCTGCCGAACTGGGCGGCGTGGCTGGTCACCTTCCATTTCGTGAACGTCGCCTGGATCTTCTTCCGGGCCAAATCCTGGGACCGGGCGTGGCTGGTCCTCAAGGGAATGCTCGGCCTGAACGGCATCGTCGTCTCGGAGCACCTCCGGGGGCCCCTGGGATTTCTCGCGGACTACGGCGTCCGCTTCGGCAAGTGGATCACGATGCCCGGCGGCACCCGGGCCGTCTGGATGATCCTCGGATTCGGCCTGTTTTGCCTGCTTCTGAAAAATTCAAACGAGATGGCCGAGCGGTTCCGGCCCGGTCGGGCGACCCTCTGGTTCCTCATCGCCCTGTCTCTGGCGGGCCTGTTCCAACTGGCAAAAGTATCGGAATTCCTTTATTTTAACTTCTGACATGACAAGCAAGCGCTTCTTCCTCATTTTTCTCGCCTTCTTCCTGGCCGTCGCGGCCTTCAACGTGATCGTCTGGAACCTTGCCACCCGGGACCTCCTGACCTGCCGGAACGGCTACTGCCCCGGAGATCTTGCCCGGATCGGATACATCACGGAGGTGCTCGTTCCGAGGCGCTTCCATGTCGATCTGCCGCAACGGCACTACGACTACCGCCTCTGGAAGGGCGAGCGGGTGGACGTCCTGACCGTGGGCGACTCCTTCTCCTTCGGAGGCGGCCGCGGCCGGAACGCCTTCTACCAGGACTACATCGCCTCCCTCCAGGGCCTCTCCGTCCTGAACATCCCCATCTACCGGGAGGATCCGGTCCAGACGGTGATCTACCTCCTCAACAACAGCTGGCTGGACGAAGTCAGGCCCCGCATTGTCCTCATCGAAACAGTGGAGCGGGCCTGCATCGGGAGCTTTGCCCGGGAGATGGATTTCACGGCCGTGGAGCCCATGGAGAAGATCGACCGGGACTACCGCCGGCGGGTCTACGACTACGAGACGACCCTCCCTGCGGTGGGATTCGTCAACGACGGCAACTTCAAGTACGTCCTCTACCGCCTGCTCTACCATGTCTCGGATCGAGCCTTCTTCTCCAAGGTCTGCAGGGTGAAGACCGACCGGCCCCTCTTCTCGGCCGGCGACGGCCGGACCCTTCTCTTCGGCGTCTTCGACCTCCTGGACCTTCCCAAGTCCAACGAGGCCACCGTCGGGAAGCTGAACGAAAACCTGAACCGCCTGGCGGCCATGCTGAAAGAGCGAAACATCCGCTTGATGTTCATGCCCGCGCCGGATAAATACAACCTCTACCGGGAATACCTGGCGGAGAAGAAATACCCCGAGAGCCGCTTCTTCGAGCTGCTCCGGGAGCAGCCGAAGGACTACGGCTTCATCGACACGAAGCGGATCCTCGGGGAGGAGCTGAAAAAGGGGACCGTGGACCTGTACCATCCCGACGACTCCCACTGGACCTGGAGGGCCTCGGAGCGGATCTTCCGGGAGGTGCGGCTCGACAACCGCTGAGGAGCGGAGAGGCGCAGGCCGCCCTCCGCGGGGACGTTAGCGAAAGGAAAGCAGATGAAGGAACGGCGGAAAAGGATCGGCGTGGTCATTCCCAAGTACGGGACGGTGGGCGGCGCCGAGGGCTTTGTGGCAGAGCTCACGGAGAGGCTGGCCCTGAACCCCGAGTGGGAAATGCACGTCTTCGCCAACCGGTGGGTCCGGCGCTCCGACAACGTGACGTTTCACCGCGTCTCCGTCATCCCCTTCCCCCGCTTCTTCGTCACCCCCAGTTTCGCCCTTTACGCCGCGAAGGAGATGGAGTCCCTGGGCATCGACCTCATCCACACCCACGACCGGATTTTCGCGGCGGACCTCTTCACGATGCACGGGACCCCCCACAGCTACTGGGTTTACGGAGTCCGGGAAAAGCCCTTCATGAGCCTTTTCGACCGGGCCACCGCCTGGGTGGAGCGAAAGCTCGTCACCGGGAACCGGTGTTCCAGGTTCTTCGCCGTCTCGGAACTGACCCGGAAACTCTACATCGACGAATACGGGCTGGAACCAGGGGCGGTCGAGGTGCACCATCCCGGGGTTGACCTGGGGATGTACGAGGGGCTGGACCGCGAGCAGTGCCGCCGGGAAGTGCGGCAGCACCTGCAGATCGGCCTCCGGGAGCCGGTGATCCTCTTCGTCTCCATGAACTTCGAGGTCAAGGGGCTGGACCGGATCATGGCGGGGCTCTCGGAGATCAAGCTACGGCGGCCCACGGAGCCCTTCCGGCTGCTGGTGGTGGGACGGGGGAACGAAAAGAAGTACCGCGGAATCGCCCAGAGGCTGGACATCGACGACCGGATCCTCTTCACCGGTCCGATACCGAGGGAGGAGCTGGCGAAGGTCTACCTGGCCTCGGATGTCTATGCCATGCTCTCCACCTTCGACACCTTCGGCATGGTGGTCCTGGAGGCCATGGCGGCGGGTCTCCCCGTGGCCGTCAGCGGTACCGTCGGCGCCCGGGACATCGTGATCCCCGGGGAAAACGGTTACGTCATCGAGGATCCCCAGCGGCCCGCCGAGGTGGCGGCGATCCTGAGCACCCTTCTCAACCCCCGGGAGCGGGAGCGCATGGGCGAGGCAGCCCGACGCACCGCCCTGGAGCACACCTGGGAAAAGGCGGCCGCGCGGGTGGAGGAGCACTACCGCCGGCTGCTGCACACCAGGCCCGTCTGAAGGCCGCCGGAGTAGGGCTGGCCGGACCGCACTCAGTTTTCCGCAACCAGGTGCTCCCGAAGCCTCCGGAGGGCCTCCACCGAGACCGGTTTCGATTTCTTCGTCTGGAAGTCGAAGTGGACAAAGGTCACGGCCGCACGCACGCAGAGCTTGCCCTTCTGGTAAATCTCCTGGTGCAGGACGACGCTGGTGTTGCCGAGCTTCTGCACGGCCGTCGTGAGTTCCACGTCCGTGCCGAAGAAGATCTCCCCCAGGAAATCGATATTGAGGTTCACCATGGCCACGGCCGGATCCCCCGTGGGGTCGTCGTTGAAGAGGCGCAAAATCTCGATGAATCCCTCCTCCAGCCAGACCGGGATTGCGTTGTGGCCGATGTGCCGCGCCGCGTTCGTCTCGGATATTCTCGGTGAGATCGTTTTTCTGAACATTCCCCTTCCTTTCCTGTGCAGGTCCATTTTTCGAGGGCTTCTCTGCTATCCCTTTTCAGGCGGAGAGTCAACAGCGGGATCGGCCGGCGCATGCACCCGCTCAATCCCCCTTGACGGTATCCGCCCGGTCCGTTAAGGATGCACTGCAATGGAACTCTCCGTTATCATCGTCACTTACAATACGCTCCAATTCCTCGGTCCCTGCCTCGCCTCCGTCCTGGCGGCGGACCCGGCGGACAAGGAGGTCTTCGTCGTTGACAACGCCTCGCGGGACGGCAGCGCGGACCTGGTGGAGCGGGACTTCCCGGGAGTCCATCTCATCCGGAATGCGGAGAACCGTGGATTCGCCGCGGCCAACAACCAGGCCCTGCCGCTGTGCCGGGGGCGCTGCCTGCTCTACCTCAATCCCGACACCGAGGTCCGGCCCGGCGCCCTGACCGCCGGGATCGCCTACCTGGATGCCCACCCGGCCGTAGGCCTGGCGGGGGCCCGGATGATCAATCCGGACGGGACGCCCCAGGAGTCGATCTCCCTTCGCTATCCCGGCGAGCGGCACACCAGGGGGGAACTGGCGGGCCTGCCGGGCGGAATCGCCGCCGTCCTGGGGGCGGCCATGTTCGCCCAGGCGGACCTGGTCCGGAGTCTCGGAGGATTCGACGAAGACTTTTTCCTCTACGGGGAGGACCAGGACCTCTGCCTGCGGATCCGGCGGGCGGGGCGGGAGATCGGTTTCATCGGCGACGCCGTGATTTTTCATGCGGGAGGCGGAAGCGAGCAGGATTCGCCCTCGGCGGATGTCGTCCGGCGGAAGGTCCGGGCCGAGTACCTCTTCTACCGCAAGCACTATCGCCCCGACTCGGTCGCCCGGATTCGCCGCCTCCAGGAGATCCAGGCACGCTGGCGCCTCTGGACACTGGGGCTCTTAACCCTTCTGTCACCCGGACAGGAAGACACGAAGCGGAAGCGGGATCGTTACCGGACCGTCCTCGAGGAGATCCGGAGCCATGGCTGAACGCTCCGGAAACCCCGGGATGCGGGAAGACGGGGACCGTTCCATCGCCGCCGGCCTCCGTTCCCTGTTCCCCATGCCGCCCTACCCGGAGGGAAACCGGGACCGCCTCATAGACGCCATGAAGGGCGCCGGGATTCTGCTTGTTGTCTTCGGACACGCCGTCCTGGCCCACGACCCGCGGTTCCGCGACAACCCCCTGTTCATCTTCGTGTTTTCCTTCACGATGCCGCTGTTCTTCTTCCTCAGCGGCTGGGTCCTGCCCCGGTCCCTCGACCGGCCGGCGGCAGCCTACCTGGGGCGGCAGTTCCGCCGCCTGGTCGTTCCCTTTCTCGCCTGGCATGCCGTCTACTATGCCGTCCGGGGAAGCTACGCCTCGGAGAGCCTTGCCGGATCGTACATCGAGCTTCTCCACGCCCCGGCCGTAGGCCTGTGGTTCCTCTGGGTTCTCTTTCTGGCCAGCGGCATCCTCTTCCTGGTGATCCGGGGAATGCGGAGGGTTGGCTGGGAAAAATGGGAGGACGCGGCGGTGATCCTGGCAGTCTTTGCCGTCCGCCTGGTCCGGACGGACTGGCTGGCCGTCCCGGAGGTTCAGCACCACCTCATTTTCTACGCCGCCGGCTTTCTCGTCTCGAAATACCGGTTTGCCCTGTCCCCCTCGTGGAATCGGCTGCCGATTGCCGCGGCTGTCCTGTTTCCGCTCCTGGCACCTTTCTGGAGGCAGAACGAGCTGCCCCGGTTCTATCCCTGGCTGGTGGATTTTCTCGGCGCCGCGGGTCCGGCCCGGCTCGTCGCCTCTGTCTACAAGGACCTGGTGGCCTTCTGCGGCATCGGCATGGCGGCGTTTGTCCTGCAATCGGCGACACGGAGCCGGATGCAGGCGGCGCTTTGCCCGCTGGGAACGCTGACGCTGGACATCTACGTGAGCCACGCCCTGTTTCTGACGGGCTTCGGGCAGGGATGGACACTTTACCTGACTTCAGCGGGGGCGGGATTTCTCCTGTCCCTGGCCCTGACTCTCCTCCTGCTTCGACGCTTCAAGCCCCTGCGGGTTGTCTTTCTGGGACTGGACCGTTGAGGCTTGCGCCTCCGGGTGAGACGCCAGGAACCGGGCCGTTTCGTCCCGCTCCCGGGCCAGGACCTCCTCCAGGTTATCCTCTGTGACGTACAGGCCGAAATCCCCCGGGCGACCGGCGGGATCCTCCCGGAAGATCCGGTCCACAATCCGCTTCCCGATGCCATAGCGGTAATGGGACGTCTCGTAGTAGTTCAGGTTATCCGTGGTGACAGCATGGAGGCCGCTGAAGTCGTAGAAAGGGGAGACCTTCGCCAGCTCCCGTTTGAAGGCCTGAAGCGCGTCGGCGTTCTTCAGGTAGACGCTCCAGTGGATGGGATTGATGAACAGGATCAGGCGGAAATTATGTTTCCGCGACAAATCGGACATCTCCCGGAGGACGGCGATCGTCTCGGGGATGTAAAGGCCGGGGTAGGAAGGCGACTCCTCCCGGAACACGGGGGACCGCCGGTAGGCCTCGGGGTCCTTCTCGACCTGCTCCTCAAAGGAACCCCAGATGCGCATCATGCCCCGGTTGTCCATCTCGAAGGGATGCATTCTCATCTGCCCCCTGAGCTTCCGTCCCGCGCCGGTCACCTCGAATCCCTCGGGCACCCGGAGAAAATACCGGCCGAAGATGCGTAGCCAGGACTCCCCCGTCACGAACGGGTGGGGAATCCGAAGAAGCTCCGTCCGGTGATCCTCCGGACGGATCCGGAAAGAAAATTCATCCAGAGCCACCGCGACGTTCCGGACATGGACCCCCCTGTCGAGCAGGACCTTCAGGATCTCCAGATGCTCGGCCGGAAGGCCCGCGGCGTAGTTCATGTTGTAGTAGCGCCCCCCGGGAATCGAGGCCACGTCGATCGCCCCCGCCCGGGAGGAGCCGAAGAGGAGGGAGTCGAAGCGCCCCGGGTGGGCCAGGATGTACGCGGGCTTGTAGAGGTGCTG
>CAZXMK010000131.1:0-8180 GCA_964641935.1 uncultured Syntrophaceae bacterium | reverse complement strand
TCAAATATGGAGGCGCGGTGAAGATCGCCAAGCTCAACGTCGACGAAAATCCGATGACGGCCTCCCAGTACACCATCCGGAGCATCCCGACGCTCCTGTTCTTCCGCGGCGGGGTGGTGGTGCAGCGGCTGGTGGGCGCCCAGCCGAAAGAGGCCGTCGAGGAGCAGCTCCTGGCGACCATCAAGACGAACTGACGGGATCCTGCCTTCAAACCGTCCTTCCCTGCGATCCGGAACAGCCGGATGCCCCGCAACGGGTTTTCAGCCGCAGCGCCGGAGTCCGATGCCGGCGAATCCAAGAATGCACCCGGACAGGATATCATCATGAAGAGATGGAACCTCCGGACCCTTGTTGTGGTGGCTGCCTCGATCCTCCTGGCCGCGGGCTGCGCCCGTCTCAACTCGTTCCAGCGGGACGGCGAGATCCGCCTGGACGGACTGAAGGAGCCGGTGGAGGTGGTCCGCGACGAGAAAGGGATGGCGTACCTCTATGCGGCCGATGAGAACGACCTGCTCCGGGCTCAGGGCTTCGTGACCGCCCAGGACCGGCTCTTCCAGATGGAGCTGCTTCGCCTGCTCTCCTCCGGCCGCATCTCCGAGTTGGCGGGTCCGGCGGGCCGTGCAGCGGACATCCGCATGCGGACCATCGGCTTCCGCCGGCAGGCCGGAAAGCACGCGTCCATCCTGGGCGGAGAAACGGCCCGCTTCCTCCAGGCCTACCTGGACGGCGTGAACGCCTTTATCGCGCGGAGGCAGGACTGGCCGCTGGAGTTCAGGCTGGCGGGGCTCCGGCCGCAGCCCTGGACCATCGAGGATTCCCTGGCTGTCGCCTATTACATGGGCTGGGGTTCGGCGGCGAATCTCAAGGATGAAATCATCGCCCAGATGATGGTCGAGAAGCTGGGCCCCGAAAAGGCCAAGAGCCTCTTCCCCTTGAACGTCAATCCCGACGAGGTCAGGGAATGCCCGGCGACGGACGGGAACGCGCGGGGCTCCCTTCCGGAAAAGCGCCACCTCGATCTTGCCTCCGACCGGACGCTGATGGCCCTCCCGGCGGACCAGGCCGCGGGATGGCGCGTCGGAAGCAACAACTGGGCGACGGGAGCCGCCCATTCCGCAAGCGGCAGGCCCGTCGTCGCCAACGACCCGCACCTCGACACCCGCATCCTCCCGGGGCCCTGGTATCCCTGCGGCCTGATCCTCCCCTCCTCCAGGATCGTGGCTGCCTTCATCCCGGGCGTGCCGGGACTCGGCATCGGCCGGACCGACCATATCGCCCTGGGGATAACCAATTCCTACGGCGACGCCCAGGATCTGTTCATCGAGACGGTCGACCCGGCAGACCCCGGCCGCTACCTGGAGGGAGGAAACTCCCTTCCCTTCGAGGTGATAGCGGAAACATTGAAGATCAAGGACAAGGGCGCCCCCGGCGGTTTCCGGGAGGAAAACATCGCGATCCGCCTCACCAGGCGGGGTCCCGTTGTCTCCGGAGTCCTGAAAGGCCTCCATGCGGACCACGTCATGAGCCTGCGCTGGTCGCCCTTCGAGACGATGGCGCCCTCCCTGGGAAGCGAACGCCTTCTTCAAGCCCGGAATGTACAGGAAATCAGGGAGAGCCTGCGCGGCCTGACGTTGATCATGCTGAACTTCGTCTTTGCCGACGCAGACGGGAACATCGGCTGGCAGACGACGGGCCGCCTTCCCATCCGGGCCCGGGGACAGGGACTCCTTCCCCATAAAGTCACGGACGACCGCGACGACTGGACCGGCTGGATCCCCTTCGAAAAGATGCCCCACGCCTACAATCCGCCGAGAGGCTGGGTGGGAACCTGCAACCATCACGCGGTTCCATGCGATTATCCCCACTACTACTCGTCCCATGCGTCGGCGTCCTGGCGCTACCGGCGGCTGGTCGAGCTCCTGGACACCCCGGGGAAGAAGACGGCGGAAGACCACTGGCGATTCCAGCGGGACGCCGCGAACCTGATGGCCCGGCGGATCGCACCGGTCATGTCGCAGGCCCTGCTCCGGCACGAGGACACGAAAGAGCTGGGCCGCATCCTCGGCCGATGGGATTTTGTCGACGATCCGGACCAGGCGGCGCCGGCCGTCTTCCAGGCGGTGTATCGCCGGTTCTTCTTCGCCGTTTACGGGGACGAGTTGGGACCGGCCCTCACGGAGCTCCTGGCCGACAATCCGTACTTCTGGCAGGAATCCCTCCAGAAGATGTTCCTGGCCGGAGATTCGGCCTGGTTCGACGACGTCTCGACGCCCGCCGTCCGGGAAGAGAGAGACGGCCTCCTGCACCGCGCCGGGCAGGAGGCGATCCGGGAACTGGGCCCCCTGTACGGCGGAGACCCGGAAGGATGGCGGTGGGGCCGCATGCACCGCCTGACCCTGGTGTCCCCAATCCGCCGCGAGGGATTTGCGGCTTCCCTTCTGGGCGGCGGATCCCACGCCATGGGCGGCTCCCAGGAGACCCTCTACCGCGCCGCCCATGATTACAACCGTCCCTATGATGTGTCGCTATCTGCGTCCCTCCGCATGGTCATGGACCTGGGGGATCCCGACAAGGTCCTGGCCGTTCTGCCGGGCGGCGTTTCCGGCCGCCTCTTTGACCCCCACAGCAAGGACCAGGTGGAGCCCTTCATGAACGGGGAGGTTCGCTCCTGGTGGTTCAGCGACCGGAAAATCCGGGAAAACGCCCGGACGGTCCTGCGCCTGCTCCCGGGAAAACAGGAGTGAGGCCTCAAGGCTCCTGGCGGGTAACGGAAGGCAACCCTTGCCCCGGCAAGGTCTTCGGCCCGATAGACGATTTGAAGGGATTCAGCGCAAAGCGCCGGAGAAGCAGGGTCGTACGGCTTACCGCGTGGTCCGGTTCCGCTGGTGAAGCTGGATTTCCAGCTCCTTTAGGAGCTTCAGGTCTTTTCTCAACTGCTCGTTTTCCTGCTGCAGGGTCGCCAGTTCCGCCTGGAGGCGCTCCCGGGTCTGGCTCATCTCCCTGCGGAGCTGCTCATTCTCCCGCTGGATGCGCCTGGCCGCCTCCGCCGCCTCCGTGGCCGACCTGGCACCCGTCTGGATCGACTCGATCAGGCGCTCCTGTTCGTCCAGCAGGCGAACCAGGGCTTCTGCGGCCCGCACCCAGCGGCTCTCGGGGTATGTCACCGTCAACTCCGCGAAGCTGTTTCTCGCCTTCGCCAGCACTTCCTTGCCTCCACCCGCCTCGATGGCCGCAAGTCCCGCCTCGAACAGCTCCGTGTCGGAGGCAGGCGGCTTGGGAACGTCCCGGTCGGCGACCGTCGTTTTCGACGGGGCGCAGGCGGCGATTCCCAGCACCAGGAGAAGGACGGCCAACGTCCGCATCCACGGTCTCATGCAATTGCCTTTCCCAGCGTTTCCTGCTTCACGTAATTGCTCCCCGGCAGGGTCTTGGCGTATTCCTTGAGCTCCGCCGCCTTTTTCGCCATCGCCAGCGCGCTCTGGAAGCGGCTTCCGTCGTCCGTGACGATGGCCACGCTCACAGTGATCAGGGGGAATTTCTGCACCTGCCCCTTCCGGTCTTTCCCCATGATGGACCCGCGCTCGCGGTCCTCGGTGCTGTAGAACGAATGGATCTGATCCTCGAATTCCTCAACGAGCTGCCGGCTCATCGCCTCGGCGGCGGCCGGTTCGGCGATGACGACAAAGTCGTCCCCGCCGATATGGGCGACGAAGACGTCCTCCTCGCTCGCCGCGTCCAGGTGCTGCGTCAGGATCTTGGCCACCTCCTTGATGATCTCGCTGCCCCAAGCGTACCCATACTTGTCCGCGAAAGGCTTGAAGTTGTCAAGATCCACATGGCAGAGGGAAAACATTTTCCCCTCCTTCCGCCGCCGCTCCAGTTCCCGCTCGATGGCCAGGTTCCCCGGGAGACCCGTCAGGGGGGAGGCGTCGAGATTCAGGGCCTCCAGCTCCTTGAGCCTCTCCGTCATGACCCCGAAGGCCTTTGCCAGGGAGCCGATCTCGTCGTCCCGCTCCATCCGGATGGCCGGATCGAAATTCCCCTCGGCGATCACCCCCGTGGCCTTTTCGAGTTTCCGGAGGGGGATCGATATGTTGTAGGTAATGAACAGGGCGACGATCATCCCGCCCAGGAGGCTGACCAGGCTGAGCAGGATGGTTATGCGCGAGGCCCGGAGTCCCTGTTCGTTGATCAGGCTCATCCGGGAATCGACGTCCCGTTCTCCGAACTTCTGGCAATCCCGCAGGGAAGAGACGATCTGGTCGAGCAGCGGTTTCCCCTCCTGCTCGGACAGCGCCCTGGCCTCGTCGATCTTGTTCTCCTCGACGAGGGCGATCTCCCGCCGGAAGACCTCCCCGTACTGGCGGTGGAGAAGACCCATCAGGGACACCCGCTTCGTGATGACCTTCGAGCGGTTCTTGCCCATGGCCTCCAGACCGGCCGTGAATTCGCGGTTCAGGCTCCAGAAGATCTCCGTCAGCTGCGGGTCCTTGAGGATCAGGTATTTTTTCTCGGCGCTCTCCTGGGCGAGGAGCGTCTCCGAGAGGCTCTTGGCTGTCTCCACCACCGGGACATCTTCGCTGATGATCATGTAGGCCAGGTCGCTCAGCCGGCCGAGGCTGAGCACGGCGTAGAGGCTCGCCAGGACCGTCAGGAGGGCCATGGCGAAATAGCCGAGCAGCAGTTTGCGGCGGATGGTCAGTTTCATGAATTCGTCCGGAAGCCTTTGAAAACAGGACCATCCGTATCATATCGCCGGGCCTTAGGCAATTGCGAAAATGCCCTTTCCCTGCCTGCCGGCCTCTGCTACAAGGGCCGCGGAGACCATGAACATGAACGCGGCGGTCCGGGACGGATTCAAAAACGGCATCAGCAAGGGATGGGACGGCTTCGTCTGGATGATCCAGATCATCGTGCCGGTGTCCCTTCTCACGTCCCTGCTCGCCTGGAGCGGTTGGCTCCGGGAGATCGACTTCATTGTCCAGCCCCTCATGAACGCAATCAGCCTGCCGGCCGTGGCGGCCCTGCCGATCGTCATCGGCATGTTTTCGAGCATCTACGGCGCCATCGCGGCCATGGTCGTCCTGCCGATGAACCAGACGGAAATGACCCTGGTGGCGATCTTTGCCCTGATGGCCCACAACCTCATCCAGGAGGGAATCATCCAGGCCCGGTCCGGCATCCACCCATTCAAGGCGACCGTCTTCCGCCTCGTCGCCGCCTGCCTGACCGTTGTGGCCGCGGCGGCTCTGATGGGGTACGTCCCTTCCGGCGAGGCGGCCGCGGCGGCAAGTTCCGTCCCCGCCCGGGGCCCCCTGGACCAGGCGCTCCTGGAATGGCTGGTCACGACGGTCAAACTGTCGGCCATCATCTTCGTCGTGATCATGGCTCTTCTTTCCGTCCTTGAAATCATGAAGAGCCTAGGCTGGATTCACCCCATCGTCCGGGCCTGTGCACCGGTTCTCCGCCTCATGGGACTCAACGAGAAAGTGGGAATCCTCTGGATGACGGCCGTCATCTTCGGACTCTCGTACGGAGGGGCCGTCATCGTCGAGGAGGCCCGGCAGGGACACCTGACCCGGGAAGACCTGGAAACCCTGCATCTGTCCATCGGCATGAACCACTCTATGGTGGAGGACCCGTCCTATTTCATCGCCCTCGGACTCCACCCCCTCTGGCTCTACCTGCCGCGGCTCGCGGCCGCGATTCTCACGGTCTGGCTCATCCGGCTCTGGTACCGCATCCGGGATGGACGGCCCGCTCCTTCCGAGAGAGCCTAAACGCTCGAATCCCGGGGAAATCGCGGGCATTTGCGGGTTGCCCCGGCTGCCGTCTTCTGCTATTTTACAGAAAAATCTCTTCTGCCGGAAACACCCGTCCTTTCAGGAAACCGGGGCGGCACGGCGGAGAAGACATCTCCGGAGGGCATGGTGCATGATCTACAATGAAGAATTTGAAACGCTGCCGCGGGAGGCGCTGGAAGCGCTGCAGTTGAAGAGGCTCCAGCAGGTCGTCCAGCGGGTCTACCACACGGTCGGGTTCTACCGGAAGGCCTTCGACGACGCCGGGGTGAAGCCGGACGACGTGAAAAGCCTGGCGGACCTCCGCCGGCTTCCCTTCACCACCAAGCAGGACCTGCGGGACAATTACCCCTTCGGCCTCTTCGCCGTCCCCATGAGCAGTGTCGTCCGTCTCCACGCCTCTTCCGGAACGACCGGCCGGGCCACCGTGGTGGGCTACACGAAGCGCGACATCGAGCAGTGGTCGGAGCTGATGGCCCGCTGCTTCGTCGCCGCCGGGCTCACGAAAAACGACATCATCCACAACGCCTACGGTTACGGGCTCTTCACGGGCGGCCTCGGGGCCCACTACGGGGCGGAACGGCTGGGGGCCAGCGTCATCCCCATCTCGGGGGGCAACACGAAGAGGCAGATCATGATCCTCCAGGACTTCGGCCCCACCGCCATCTGCTGCACCCCCTCCTACGCCCTGAACCTGGCGGAACAGGGAAAGGCCATGGGGGTCGACATGCAGTCCCTGAAGCTCCGGGTCGGCGTCTTCGGGGCGGAGCCATGGAGCGACGAGATGCGCAACCAGATCGAGGATTCCCTGGACATCCTGGCCATGAACATCTACGGGCTCTCGGAGGTCATGGGCCCCGGCGTTGCCATGGAGTGCACCGAGGGACGGCAGGGGATGCACGTCTTCGAGGACCACTTCCTCGCCGAGATCATCAACCCCGCAACCGGCGAGGTCCTTCCCCCCGGTGAGGAGGGCGAACTGGTCTTCACCACCCTCACGAAGGAGGCCTTCCCCCTCATCCGCTACCGGACCCGGGACGTGACGCGCCTCATCCACGACCCCTGCCGCTGCGGCCGCAGCCACGTGCGGATGGACCGCGTCATGGGCCGAAGCGACGACATGCTCATCATCCGCGGCGTCAACGTCTTCCCCTCCCAGATCGAGGCCGTCCTCGTGGGCATCGACGGCCTGGAGCCGCATTACCAGCTCCTGGTGGACCGGGAGGGAACCCTGGACACCCTCGAGGTCCAGGTCGAGGTACGGGAAGAGGCGTTCTCCAACGCCGATGAAGTGAAGGTCCTCCAGAGGACGGAACGCCGGATCGTCAAGGACCTGAAGGATTATCTCGGCATCTCCGCCAAGGTCAAGCTGGTGGAGCCCAAATCTCTCCAGCGCTTCGAGGGAAAGGCCAGCCGGGTCATCGACAAACGGAAAATCTGACGGGAGGTGTCTTCATGAAAGTGGAACAGATCTCTGTGTTTCTGGAAAACAAGCCGGGCGTGCTCGAAGAGGTGATGAAGGCGCTCAAGGAGGCCAACATCAACATCCGCACCCTGTCCCTGGCGGATACGTCGGATTTCGGAATTCTCCGTCTCATCGTCAACGACGTGGCGGCCACCAGCGCCGTCCTGAAGGAAAAGGGCTTTCGGGTCAGCCGCACGACGGTGGTGGCCGTGGAGGTCCCGGACCGGCCGGGCGGACTCCATTCCATCCTGGAGGCCCTGGGAGGCGAGGCCATCAACATTGAGTACCTCTACGCCTTCGTGGAAAAAAGCGGCGAGAACGCCGTCATCATCTTCCGGTACGACAATCCGGACCGGGCCATCGAGGTCCTTCAGAAGAAGGGCTTCTCGGTCCTCTCGGGAGAAAAGCTTTACTCCATGTAGATCCGCTTTCGTACGGATTCACCCGCTGCACCGGCAGACGGACGGGGAAACGACAAGCCGGGCGGGGAGGCGCTCCCCGGCCTGTAAAACCGGTTCGCGAAAGGAGACCACCATGAAAGCCAAACCGCGCTCCCTCGAACAGATGGTCAACGAGCAGCTGGAGAAATGGAACGGTCTGCCGGTCCGGACCGGGAAAACCAGGGAAAAACCGGCTCCCGTCATCACCGTCTCCCGGGAACCGGGAAGCGGAGGCACCGCCATCGCCCGCAGGCTGGCGGCGGCACTCGGCATGGATCTGGTCAGCGGACAGATCATCCAGAAGGTGGCGGACAGCGCCGAGATGAGCGAGAAGGTCGTAGCCTCCCTTGACGAGAAGCAGATCACACACCGCGACGACTGGATCACGTCCCTCTTCGAGGTTCGCCATCTCTGGCCGGACAACTATCTCCGCCACCTGACAAAGGTCGTCGGCACCGTCGGCAGGCACGGAAA
>CAZXMK010000130.1:0-8255 GCA_964641935.1 uncultured Syntrophaceae bacterium | reverse complement strand
GTAAACCAGGCCGAAGCCGTGGGGAATGACCACGTGTCCTTGCCGCGCGGTCTCCGTCACCTCCGCCTCGATCTCCGCGGATCCGGCCTCGGTCGTGACCCGGACGGTCTGCCCGTCGCTGATGCGCAGTTCCTCGGCGTCGGATGGGTGGATCTGGAGGGTGCAATCGCGCTTTCCCTCGTTCCAGGCGGGGTTTCTCATGAGGGTGGTGGCGTTCATGTTGAAGTGCCGGCCGGCCATGAGGACAAGGGGGAATTCCGGATCAGGCTCCAGGGCTTTCTTCTCGTTTTCCGCAGTGATGCTTTCCAGCTCGCCCCTCAGTTCCGGGATGACGAGGTTGATCTTTCCGTCTTCCGTGCGGAGGGATTCCAGGTTGCTGTCAGGGTCCACCTGTCCGATCCAGATCCCTTCCGGGTGGTCAATGATATTCTGGAAGATCTCCTCCCCCATGCCCAGTCCCGGTGTGAAGCCCGCCCGGGCTGCGTCCCTTCGGAAGGACTTGGGCAGGGTCTGGAGCATCCCCCAGAGGGCGGCCAGGTGAACGGACCCCATGGCCTTGCCAAGGGTCTTCCCAAGGATGAACGGGATGGTCTTCATGGCCGCCGGTTCTTTCCCGATGTAGTCCATCAGGGCCATCCCGAAAGCGGCGCGCCCCTCTTCCGCCGCTTTGTACAGGCTTTCCGGGATTGACGGAATCAGTCCCAGCCGGTCCGCCAGGCGGAGGTGGATCTCGCCCAGCTCCAGGGGCTCCCCTTCCGGCTGGATGATGGGGCGACGCATCTGGAAGAAGATCCCGGGGTAGGTCATCGCGAAAAAGGTCCCGTCCCACGACTCGTAGGCGGAGCGGGAGGGAAGGACGTAATGCGACAGGACCGCCGTTTCCGACATGGCCAGTTCCGCCGTGACGAGGAGATCCAGGCGTTTGAAGGCCTCTTCGTAGGCGGTGGTGTCCGCGTAGGAGCGCAGGGGGTTCGATCCGGAGACCAGGACCGCCCGCAGCCGCTCGGGATGGTCCGAGAGGATCTCCTCGGGCATGGCATTGGGCGGATAACAGCCCGTGATCGGAGGGAAATTGGTGGCTTTCGTGCGCCAGGACTTGGGGTCCCGCTCGTCGGAGTGGGCCCCGATGGGCATCATGTGGCCGCGGAAGATGTTGCCGCCGCGGACGCCGATCCTTCCGCAGATCGCCAGCAGGGTTGCCGCCAGCCAGGATGAGACGGCGCTGTGGCGGTTCATCATGATTCCCAGGTCGTAGCGGAGACAGGATTTCCGCATGGCGAAGAGGCGGCAGATTTCATGGACGCGGTCGTAGTCCAGATCACAGGCGCCTACGGCGTTGCGGGCGTCGAAGTCCGCAAAGAGGGACCGGATCTCTTCCAGGCCGGAGGTGTGCTTTTCGATGTATTCCCTGTTTTCCCAGCCCTCCCGGAGGATGATGGCGATCATGGCCCGCATGAGCAGGGCGTCCGTTCCGGGGCGGATGGGAAGGTGGATGTCGGCGATTTTTGCCGTTTCGGAGAGGCGGGGGTCGATCACGACGAGCATCTTTTCCGCATCTTTGGCAATCCGCTGCAGGTGTCTCGGCGCCTGGGGGATCTGATGGCTCTGCATACCATTCCAGCCGAACACCAGGAGGAAATCCGTTTCCTCCGGATCGATCTCGATATGGATGTTCTGGCGTCCGTACATCCGCCCGCCGGTCCAGAACAGGCCGGAAAATTCCTGGGTCAGGGCGCTGTAGTGGTAGCGGGATCCCAGGCCCCTCATCAGCCGGACGCCGAAGGCAGCCTCGAAATGGCACCCCTGGCCGCCGCCGCCCATGTATGCGAAAGAGCGGGGGCCGTATTGCCCGACGATGTCCTTCAGCTTTCCGCCGATCTCGTCGATGGCCTGCTCCCAGGAGATCCGCTCGAACCGGTCGCCTACCCGCTTCAGGGGGTATTTCAAGCGGTCGGCGTTGTGCTGGTGATAGGCGATGTTCATGCCTTTCCGGCAGACGTATCCCTCGCTGCGGGCGTTCGATTTGTCGCCCCTCACCCTGACGATGCGGTTCTCCTCCACTTCGACCACCAGCCCGCAGTTCTGGGCGCACAGCACACAACCGGTGTGAAAGGTCGTACCCATGATCTTCCCCTTTCTTTGGTCGGCTCACTCCCGAGCCATCAGGACTTTGCCGCGGAGGACCGCAGTTTCGCGATGAGGCGCCGCAGCTCGTTGTTTTCGCTTTCCGTCAGAGTTTCCAGAAATTCCAAATTGGCCTCAGTGATCAGACGGACGGCCTCGGCCCCCATGGCCCGGCCCCGTTCCGTCAAGTGGACCTGGATGGACCGGCGGTCGGCCGGATTGCCTTTTCTTTCGATCAGTTGGGCCGCCTCGAGGCGGTCGATGATTCCTGTCAGGGTGGCGCTGTCCAACTCCGTTTTCCGGCCCAGCTCGCTCGAGGTGATCCTGTCTTCAACGTGGAGGGCCCCCAGGATCATGGCCTGTACCGGCGTGATGTTCAGCTCCGAGACCTTGTGGTTCAGGAAGCGGTTTCCCATCTGGCTCGCCTTGGCGAGCTGGAAAAAAATGCAATCTTCTAATTTCAAAAGCAAACCTCCGTAATGCTTGCCTGCAATTTACTTGTGTGCGAGCATAATGGGTCGCCGCGGCCTTGTCAAGCGGTATTGCTGCTGAGAGAAATCTTTACACAACATAAGAATTTGTTTATCAAAAAGAATCAACAGGGCCGCGGATTGTCGGATTACCCAAACCAACCAACATTTGCATAAGGAGGGCACGATGAACAGAGATGCGTATATCTGGGACTACAGGAATCCTTATGAGTGGATGAGTCGGACGATACAGGCGAAATTTCCGCCGATGATCATCACGTGCGCTGTCACCGGCGGGGTGCAGGGCAAGGAAATGAACGAGAACCTTCCGGAGACGGCGGAAGAGCAGGCCGATGCCGTTTACGAGGCCTACAAGGCAGGGGCCGTCTCCGTTCACCTCCATGCCCGCGTCCCGGGCAACCAGTCCCTCACGACGTCCGATCCGGCGGATTACTCGAAGATCAACCGCCTCATCCGGGAGCGCTGTCCGGACATCATCATCAACAACACCACCGGGGGAGGGCCATGGCTGACCACGGAGCAGCGGATGTGCTGCCTCTTTGCCGATCCGGCTCCGGACATGGCAAGCCTGAACCTGGGGCCTTTCATGCTCAAGATGCCCCTCAAGGATCGGAAGGAGCCACTGCCCAATCCGCGTCCCGGCTTTCTCTTCGATCAGTGCATCCCCGCCAGTTATGCCGATGTCAATCTCTATGCGAAAACCATGAAGGAGAAAGGGATCAAGCCCGAGATCGAACTGTATCATCCTGGTCAGTACTGGGTCCTGCAGGACCTGATCCGGGAGGGAAACCTGGATGCCCCCTACATGGTGCAGTTCGTCATGGGGTTTCAGACCTCTTCATTTCCAACCCCGGCCAATCTTCTGGGGATGATCAGTGAACTTCCTCCTCAATCCATGTTTGCGGTCATCGGGGTGGGGCCTTTCCAACTGCCCATGAATGTCATGGGAATTCTGCTGGGAGGGCACATCCGGGTCGGCATGGAGGACAACATGTATTATCGGAAGGGGGAGAAACTGAAGGGCAACGCGCAACTGGTTGCCAGAATCAAGCGCATCGCCCTCGAGATGAACCGTGAGATTGCGACCGTGGCCCAAGCCAGGGAAATGCTCGGGTTACCGCCAGCCGGGAAATGATCGGCCGGGAAGCCTGGGAAAGGGACGACCCGTTCCCTTTACCAGGCTTCCCTTCGCCTTTTGATATGGCAGAGGTTATTCCTGAAGGCTGGTAATGATCTCCCGGATGAACGTCAATGCTCTCCTCTGAGGCTCCGTTTCGATCCCGTCCTTGATCGAAAAACCCATAGTCACCTGCTGTTTGTCCACCACCATGGAACGCAATTCCACAACCAGCATCTGCATGGTTTCCTCGCCGAGAAACCGGAATGAGAGATTGAGCGTATCGCCCACGTTGAGTTTATCGAGATCCGTGCAAGCGCTTGCCTTTGCCCGGAACCTGCATCCCCCGATGCTCATGTCGTTGATGAAACCTTTGCATTCGATCTCTTCGGGGAGCCCCTCCAGGTTTATGGACGCGGGGATCAGGCAATCGAAACGCTCGTTCTTTCTCGTGTTGTGGCTTTCAATGGACTCAGGGTAGGAAAGGAGATAAAGGCGAACGGGTTCTTTGATCGCGCCGATCAGGGTTGACCGGAATCCGAAGACCTTCCCGGAATGAAGATAGCGGACGATGACGTGATTCTTCTGGTAGAGCTTCGAGACCAGGTCTGGAACATGCGGCATTTTCACAAGCAGGTAACGACCGTGCTCCGCCCCGATCAGAAGGCTCTTGAAAGTCCCGATTCCCTCAACGGTAAGTTGCATGGGCATTTCCATGGCAACCCCCGGACACATCTCAACACAGCTGCTTTCGTTCTCCATGCAGCGCACTCTCCTTCACTGGATATCCCACCTGCCGTCAGGGCGAAATGGTGCCGGTACTGTTCACCGAATAGGTTTTGCCTCCGCTGGTGTGGACGGACGTGATGGACAGACCGGACATGGTTCCGTTCACAACCGTGGTCGTCACTCCGGCCGTCGACTTGAAGCCGCTTGTGGACAGGATTGCGATATCCACCGTGGCTGTCGGCGAGTCGGTGAAAAACGTCTGGGACGCCGTAAAGGCGTTTTTCACGTCGGACTTCGCCGCGGCCTCGTATCCCCTCGTGCGGTAGGCTGTGAACTGCGGAATGGCGATGGCCGCCAGGATGCCGATGATGGCAATGACGATCATCAATTCGATGAGGGTAAATCCTGCATCTCCTTTACTCCGACGGAATCGGTTCAACATTGCGGCCCCCTCCTTTTCTGGAACATAACCGGTTGCTGTTTCCGGACATTCTCGTCCGGTCTCCGCCTTCTGACACGCGTCTTTTCATATCAAATCATTTCCGCGGAATCCAGCGTCCTGCATCCGCAGCGCCGGCCGATCAGCCTGTTTTTCATGCCTCCCGATCCTCCTTTCG
This sequence comes from uncultured Syntrophaceae bacterium, assembly GCA_964641935.1. Taxonomy (GTDB): domain Bacteria; phylum Desulfobacterota; class Syntrophia; order Syntrophales; family PHBD01; genus PHBD01. The sequence goes on along the minus strand of CAZXMK010000130.1, from coordinate 3,177 downwards.
CTGGAGCGATATCCGCCGGATGGGATCAAGCTCCGACTTGCGCAAGCGGATGCTCTGCGGCGTAATTTCCACCTGCTCGTCCACTGCGATAAATTCAATGGACTGATCCAGCGATAAGGGACGCGGCGGTCTCAGCGTCACGGTAGCCTCCGCCGTTGAGCTCCGGATGTTCGTCAGTTTCTTTTCCTTGGTGATGTTCACGGTAAGGTCACCGGCGCGGTTCCTTTCGCCGACGATCATCCCGGCGTAGACCTCGGTTCCGACTTCGACAAACAGCTCTCCACGGTCCACCATAGCGAGGCTGGCATAGGTGGTTACCCGCCCGCTCCGGTCGGCCAGGATTGCTCCGCTGGCCCGTTGCGGGATCGGCCCGAACCACGGCTGGTAATCCTCGAATAGCGTGTTCATGACGCCGGATCCCTTCGTGTCCGTCATGAAATGGCTGCGAAATCCGATCAGGCCGCGGGAGGGAACCAGGAACTCCAGATTGATCCGGCCGCTTCCTCTGTTAATGAGCTGAACCATCCGTCCTTTCCGGATCGACAATTTCTCCGTCACGATGCCGACGAACTCGTCCGGGACATCGATGAACACCCGCTCCACCGGCTCGCAGATCCTGCCGTCGATGTTCTTCGTGATGACATTCGGTTTGGACACCATCAGTTCATATCCTTCCCGTCGCATCGTCTCGATCAGTACGGCCATCTGCAGTTCCCCCCGGCCGCATACTTCGAAGGCATCCCTGCGATCGAGGTGCTTCAACTTGAGTGCGACGTTTCGGAGGCTCTCCTTTTCCAAACGTTCCAGAAGATGCCTGGATGTCAGGTATTTCCCCTCCCTGCCCGCCAGGGGGCTGTTGTTGACGGAAAAGATCATGGAGACGGTGGGCTCGTCGACGTGGATCCGGGGCAGCGGCAGTGGGTGGTCCTGGGATGAGATGGTGTCTCCGATGGTGATGGACGGAACGCCGGCAATCGCGACAATATCTCCTGCCTCGACCGTTTCGACCTGCTTTTTCTTCAGGCCGTGAAACTTGTACAGGGCGGAAAACCGGATGCCTGTTGAGACCGTTTCCTCCCCACAGAGGGCATAGGGCTGGTTCATCGAAAGCATCCCGTGCATCAGGCGTCCGATGGCAATCTGGCCCACATAGGGGTCATAGTCCAGGTTTGTCACCAGGAACTGGGGGATCCGCGCGTCGTCCGCCTCGGGACCGGGGATGACTTCGCGGATCACGTCCAGCAGAGGCCGGACATCTTCCGATGCGTCGCCGAGCTTCCGATGGGCGATGCCCTTCTTGGCGTTTGTGTAGAGGATGGGAAACTCGATCTGCTCTTCTCCCGCGTCGAGGTCGATGAACATGTCGTATATTTCTGTGATGACCTCGTCGATCCGGATATCGCTGCGATCGATCTTGTTGATGACGACGACAATGGGCAGCCCTTTGGCGAGAGCCTTCTTGACGACGAAACGTGTCTGTGGAAGCGGACCCTCGCTTGCATCGACGAGCAGAATGGCGCCGTCGACCATGTTGAGGCTTCGCTCGACCTCTCCTCCAAAATCCGCGTGGCCCGGTGTGTCGACGATGTTGATCTTGACCTCTTCATACAGGATCGCTGTATTCTTCGCCATGATGGTGATGCCCCGCTCTCTTTCGAGGTCCATCGAGTCCATCACCCGCTCGGCAACCTCCTGGTGCTCCCGGAAAGTCCCCGTCTGCTTGAGCATGGCGTCAACCAGGGTTGTCTTTCCATGATCGACATGGGCGATAATGGCAATGTTCCGTATGTTCTGCTTGCGCATGGCAACGTCCTTTATTCGTCTCTCAACTTAATGGAATCGCGAAACCATAGCAGAGTAAGGGGCGACGTGCAAAACAAACAAAGCATACCCCGCGGGAGGCGGACGTTTCCCTGGACATATCACCGCGTAGACCGGCATCGAACCCGTGTTCCCCGCTCCTGTCGCTATTCCAATGCATAAACTATTGATTCTTTGGGTGGATTGCCTGCAAGGACGACGGCTGGGGTGGCTCTGACCCGATCGAGGCGCCCGGTCTCGATTATAGTTTTGTAATATCAGAAGGATAGGAGGGGCACCCGGACCCCCTTGACAAGGGAATTCGTTCGTTCTATGGGGAAATCAAAAGTAGGCAGATTCTGCGGTGCTCGTTATCGTTCCGGATGGCTGAACCAACACAGTAAGAGCGTCAGGGTCTTATTGGTGCATGCCACCCGAGGAAGACCGACTCGTTCAACAAAGGGAATTCAGTCCCGTCCCAGCGAGACGGCAACCGCGGATCATATGTCCCCCGACGGATCTCCCGCCGGGGGTTTTTTTATGTGACTGATCGTTTCGTTCAAGCCGGTTGAACGAAGCATCTTCCGAATCCCTCCCGGAAGGGCCGTTTCGTGTCTCCGACCGCCCCCTCCCCTTCGCGTTATTCACACATGAATTCAATATGTTGGCATGTATCTGCGGGTACTTCCATGCCCCTGGCACGCCTTTCGCAATAGGGTAAGTCAAACGAAACAAAAAACCCTCAGAGAGGAGACGGATCATGAAAAAGACACTGGGAACGATGATGGTGGCAGGGATTGTGGTTCTTCTGACGGCAACCTTCAGCTTCGCCGAGTACGCGGCGGCGGGTGTGGGGAGCTTCCCCTTCTTCCAGCTGGGCTGCCTGATCGTGGGCGGGCTGACGATCATTTCCCTGAAGCACAAGTATGAGAAGATGTACACCAACGAGGCCGTGGGCGCCTTCGCCCTCTACACGGTCCTGGTGGCCCTCTTCACGAACCCGGTCATCGACGCCATCCGGGGGCTGGTCGGCTGAGCGGATCGAACGGATGAGGCGGGCGGGGCCTTCCCCGTCCGCCGCGACAGACAGGAAACGGATTTCAGAACGGGAAGCAAGGAAAGGAGGAAAGGGTCATGACATCGCTCCGGAGACAGCAGGCGGAACAGTACAACCAGTTGCGGCACGTGTTCATGCTGAGCGCCTGGGGGTTCGTGATCGGGATCGCCTCCTTCCTGTTCCTGTACGTGGGCTACCTCCTGGACAACCTCCTGGGGACGGCCCCGAACTTCATGCTGGGGCTGTTCTTCCTGGCCCTGGTGACGACCATCGGCCGGCTCTACCAGGAGGCCTGGTCGAAGAAAAAGGACGTCTGAGCC
>CAZXMK010000129.1:6425-8433 GCA_964641935.1 uncultured Syntrophaceae bacterium | reverse complement strand
CCCGGCTGTAGGTCACGGCGGCCTCTTCGCATTCGAACTTGTCGGCTTTCGCCGAACGCATGTCCTTCCCGGAATTGTACCAGTACATGTTTTTCGGCGCGCAGCCGGACAGGATCAGGAACAACAGCAGCATCGACAGGATGGTCCATTTCTTCATATCTCGAGCACCTCCTCCATGGTTTTTCGTTTCACTGCTTCAACCCTCATTGGCAGCCGTCGGCCGGTATGCCGGGATGCAGTTCGTTCTTGAATTTGCCCCATCCCATGACGGCCGCCGACGCCGCATTGGTGCACTGGTCCTGAGCGACACCGGAATCCAGGTTCAAATAGCCGTTGGAATATTTCGCCTGGCAGGTCATCGTCTGTGTCGCTTTGGAGCAGGTCGTGGTCATCCGGACCGCATCGCCTTCTTTCAGTAACAGTACGATCGGGTCAGGGCCTGCGTATGCCTTCTCGGGATTGTTGTTGATGCTGACGCGGGTCTTGAAGCCGTTTCCGGCATAAATGGTGAATTTTGACGCCCCCTCCTCCTTCGGTGTGCAGGCCGACGGGTTCGGCCGTCCAAAACCGAGCTGGCGGACGTTGCCGGAGTTCCAGATGATGCTGCAATTCTTGTCCTTGCAGGCCGGAATGCTGTCGTCATCCACCTTGAGCCCGGTTGCCGGATTATACGTCGCCTTGCAGGAGACCTGTGTCAGGCTGTCACATTCATTGTTGATGGTCAGCCTGTAGCCGGCATCCAGATAGAGTTCGATCTCTTTCGTGTTCTCATCGAACGAAACGGTTTTCTTGGCCGCATCTGGAGAGGTGATCGCGACCGATCCGGAGGTCTTGCTCGGCAGGAGCGTGAATTTCCGCCCCTTCTGTCCCTCCGGTTTGCATACCGACGGGTCGGGCGGGCCAAGCTGGAGGGCTCCCTTGTTGTAGACAAATCCGCTCAGGGGGTCCGCACAGTCGGGATTGTCCTTCGAGGGTGTCAGCTTCCCCGTTGCGGCGTCATAGCTGGTTTTGCAGGTGATCATCTGTTTCGGATCACCGGGCAGAAGCGAGGTGACCGTGACCTGATCCCCGTCCTTCAGGGCCTGAAGGATGGGTTGCTTTCCAAAGATGTCGACGGCCTTCCCGTCGTTCACGGTGACCTTGCCCTTCACGCTCTTGTCCGGATTGATGGAGAATGGATATGCATTCCCGTTTGTGCTCCGGGGGCGCGGTCCGATGGTGATGACAAAGGATTGACCCGCTTTGCTGGGGCAACTCGTCAGGCTGTCGTCGTCATGGTACTGCCAGGTGTAGGCCTTGGGAATGCGATCGTGGATGGCGCTTACGTATACCTTGTACTTGTCCGGCCAGCCCTGGCATGACGGGACCGTCTTCTTGCCGAGCGGATCGCAGACGCGCTGTGCCAGGGCAAGCTGGTCATAGGATTCATTCTGGAGCTTGTACGGATTGAACGGAGAGCAGCCGCTGGAGTTGAGCGTGACCTTCGTGTCGTCCGGGCGCGTCAGGACATAGCTGTTCTCACACTGGGGGAGCGGGATTTTGGCTTTCTGCTCGGCCGTACACTGGTTGCCGCAGCCGCAGATCTTCTCGGCGGGTGATGCGCACTTTGCAGCAAGGGTGTAATAGTCCTGTTCGTAAAGATACCCCGGGTTGTCGTACCGATACTGCACATAGGGACCAAGGCAGACGCCGTCGAGGGTCGGCCAGGGGCAACCCGGCAATTGCCCGACGGAACGGATCTGGCATTTATCAGGATCTGTTGCAGGATCACAGTTCTCCTTCTTCGATCCCCCCAGAAGCCCGCAGTTCACATCGCTCGACTCGATCATGATCGGGAAATTATAGCCGTCGACATAACTGACGTCGTACCAGGTGACGCCCAGCGGAGACTTGACCGGATCGATATTGGAATCGAAATTGAACTCCGCCAGGGAGGACGGTTCGGCACCCACGGTGCACACCATCTTGTCGCATGTCTTCCCTGCTTCGCAGCAGTTCCCTTCCCTGC
>CAZXMK010000129.1:0-6415 GCA_964641935.1 uncultured Syntrophaceae bacterium | reverse complement strand
TGGCCGGTCGTGGTATCGCATCCGGCACGGACGATAAAACGACCGTTGAAGTGCTTGCCCACGCACATGGTTTTTACCGCGTTGGAATTCAGTTGCCAGTTCGTCCATCCCTCCGGAGACGCCATGCCGCTCGACGCCTCTGCATCCCAGTATCCGATCCAGACGGTCTCGTTACTGGTGTTCTTGAACGAAATGGAGTATTTGCCGTCTTTCGTGCAGGGGTCGTCATCATCCTTGGCCGCGACGGGCTTCGCAGCCTTTGTTGCGGGCGCGGAGATGTCGAGACACTCCTTCAGGTGCTGTTCGTACAGGTCCTGATTTCCGGGCTTGCCCATGTTCTTTGTGAATGCCGCCGCTTTCTGCTGGCATTCGTAAAGGATCTTGCGCGAGGCCATGCTGTCGCTTTCCGCCAATGCGGCCGCCGGCAAAAGCGCCAGACAAAACAGAATCAGCATCATCGTTGCGCCGGGGTACTTTCTGATCGGCATGTTGCTTCCTCCTTTGCTTGTTCCATCAGGGTCACGTTTCATCTACGGTTGAAATCAAACAGGATTTTTGCCCGCCCGAATATGAAAAGGTCTTCTTTCCCTTGCCGGTTGCCGGGCGGCGGCCAGGCAGGCAGCGGCTTCGACCGTAAAACTGGGATCGGTGCTGCAGCCGGATCATGACCCCGCGGTTCGAGAGCGGGGCAACCATCCGGCGATGAAAGAATCCTCCGCCGCGTCGTCCGGCTATTTCGTGACGAGCCGGAAAGGCGGCGGAGGGATGAACTCACCCGGCTTGACCGAGACCTTTGTGGAATAGGGCTCGCAGCCCTCCGCCTCGATGGCCAGGGTGTAATCCCCCGCAGGAAGACCGAAGAAGACGAAGCCGTTCCTGCACAGGTAGTCTTTCGACGAGAGAAACGCCTTCAGGACTTCCCGCTCGCTCATGCCGTCCGAGGGCGTGAGGGTGCGCCGGATCCCCGCGCCCTCCAGCGCGACGGACCGGACCTTGTTTTTCCCGGCCAGATCCAGGAAGTATCCCCAGTAGCTGTCCCCGGCCCCGGCAGCCGCCGTGATGATCCCGGCAACCATACCCTGGGGAACCAGGGTGTAGCGGACATCGGTGATCTTGCCGGCGGTTATGGAAACGGGAACGTTGGCCGGTTCGGATTTGAATCCCAGCGCGCAGAGCGTCGCTTCGTAGTCGCCGGGCGGGATCGCCCCGGTTTCCTGCTTTGGGGTCAAAGGATTGAGCCTGAACTGCGTTTCCTGGTCGTCTCCCTTCGCGGGTACGAGCACCAGCGCCATTTGTGGGGGAGGTTTCGTGTCGGGCGGATGGAAATCATGACGGACATCGGCATATCCGCGGGAGGAAACCAGGGTTTTTCTGACGTTGCCCTCCGTCGCCTCCGCGATGTCCTCGTATTGCCGGAAGACGTCCGGGCTGCTGAGGATGCTGAGGTGATCCTCGTTGAAGCCCATCACTTTCCTGGCTTCCGCCTGGGCCCGCGGGTCGAGCATGCTCTCCAGTGTCACGGTGTTGTCGTTGTTCCCGCGAAAGAGGCTCCCTCCCCCCTTGTGGCCGAAGAAGAGATAGTATCGCATGGTCTCGGGAAGCTTCTTCGAGAAGACGCGGCGGATGAAATCGCTGTCCGGCTCCATGTCTTTCCAGCTGGGAATGACGGCGGGAGAATTCTCCACGCCGGTTTTCGCCCTGCTTTCCCCGTTCCAGGGCGTGGATATCGAGAGGAAGAGCCTCACGCTCCGGTTGTGCTGGTCCCTCTCGATCAGGGCCGACCTGGAAACCAGGCCGCCCATGCTGTGCGCCACGACGAACAGCTGGTCGAAATTGTATTTTCCGTGGAGATCGTACAGCTTCTTTCTCAGGAAGAAGGACAGCGTTTCCAGCCTCGCTCCTGACGGATAATGGAATATCCATGGCTGATAGCGGGAGCGGTCGATGGTTTTGAGGAAATACCTCCAGTCCTGCGGGGAACCCGCCGCGCCGTGGACGAACAGCACCGGGATCTTTTTGGGATTGTACGTTTCGAGAAAATAGATGCTGCATCCGGCGGATTGAAACGATTCCAGGGGCTCCCAGAATCCCTTCTCCCCCTGCTCGGCGGAAAAGAACGGATCGTTCAGGTCGGCGATGGCGCCCGCCGAGGTCGGATGCTTTTTCCTGCCGCCGGAATAGGCGGTCATGGGGCCGGCCAGCGGGGGGGCAGGCAGCCCGTCATCTTTTGAAATTCTGAAGTCGAGTCCCCATGCGACCCCTCCCGGCTGGGGTGTGAGGAGTGCGCCCTTTTCATGGTGTCCCGCCCGCTCCCCGGGATCAAAGGCTGAATTGCCGTTGGCGTCCTCGAAGGCGAAGAGGCGGTAGCGCCCCTGCCGAACGAGAAGCTCGTAAGGCCCGGGCTCCGACAGCACGGCATAATCGCCGACGGAAAGGCGACCGTCGTCCATGCTGTAGGCGATCACGTAGATGGGATTTCCAAGGGGGGACCCGCTGATGATTTCTCCGAAAAGAAGGGAAGAGTCTTTCGAAAACCGAACGTCTTCCCTCACCTTCAGCAGCGCGCAGCCGCTGAAAAGAAGGACGGTCAGAAGCATCACCAGCGCAGATCGAAATCGGTGCATGAAAAGATCCTGTCGATGTCGCTCGATACAACCGGACAAAAAACAATTCACAAGGGAGGTGCGCCCTTCGATCAAGGCGGCCTATTGCATATTAAGTGCCAAGAAAGCCTGTAACCAAACCGGCCTGTTTTGAATCGGACGACATGGATATACAGGCGGCGGGAGCATCAGGATGCCCGGAACGTATCCATTTCCAACATCTTATTTTTACGTGGGATATTGAAAGAAGAGCGGCCTGCGGTAAAAAAACTTCTCTGAATGTTGCAGAAATCGTGCTGATCTGGCTGCCTGCAAGTCAAAAAAATGTCTTTTTCAATGCTGGGATATTGACGATTTCCATCGTCATAAAACCCGATCCCCCCCCGAATCGATTGTGCTTCCCGCAAAGCTCAGATGCGACCTTCCGGCATGATCAGTTCGTAGAATGGCAGATGCCGGATCGGCTCGAAGCCCGATTTGACCGCCAGACCGTACGAGCCCTGATTGCCCCGCCGGCAGGACCAGACCGGCTCCAGCCCTCTTTCGAGGCAGTATTCGATCAGCCTGGCGGTGACGGCGCATGCAAACCCTCTCTCCCGGCACTCCGGCCTGGTTTCCAGCCCCAGTTCCAGGATCCCGTCATGCCGGAAGGATGAAAAAGCCGTCGCTGCCGCCTTCCCATCGACCATGAGCGAAAACCCGACACCGCGCGATGCAAAATCGGACGCGTTGCTCCAGAACTTTTTCGGGACAACCGTGCCGTCGATCCGGTTGAAAAGATCCGCATCGACCTCGCGAATCCTGTCATTCGCGAGGTCGATGCCTCTCACGAAATCCTCAAACCGGCGCGGGTTGAACTTGAAATTGACGCGCTCGTGCTTGACGACGGCAACCCCGGGATGGTTCCGTCCTCGATCGTCGTTGCAGGGAATCAACCGATCTTCGAGCATGCGGTCAATTCGCGCCTCGAGATCCGATGGATACACCTGCATCCACTCCGCCGCTTTTCTCGTGCCGTGGTGCCCCAGCAGACGGTCTTTCAGCTCCGAACGCAGAAAAACATCACCGACATCTCCGCAGAGCAGGGACATTCCATAGGGGTGAACGATGTAAAACGCCCGGGGAAACGCAACATCATCCACGTAAATGCTTCCTGACACGTGCTTCTCAGCCACCGATCTCGCAAAATAGCAGTTGACGGTGACCTCGCTCAACGCTTGAACGGCCTGTGCGTAGGCACCCAACGGCAGTTGGTTCACGATGCGGTCATTCTCTCATTCCAATTCATATGTTACCGTTCGCCCCCGATCGCTCCCGGCCAGATGTAGTAGAATCCCGTCGTCAGGTTCAGGATCTCCGGCAATTCGACGTTGACCAGGGACGGCTTCCGGTCCCCGGAGGCGGCCGCCGCCACGTTGTACAGGTTGTCGTCGGGATACTCGTCGCGACGATACACCACGACCCGGGCGTCATCCGGCAGGCCGGCCAGCTTTTTTGTTTCTTTCACTGCGTCGCTCAGGTAGCCGATGCGATCGATCATGCCCAGCTTCAGTGCCTCCTCAGCCAGGAAGATCCGGGCCGTGGACATCTCCGCCAGCCCCTGCGCATCCAGCCTGCGATGCTTTCTGACCAGGGAGAGGAAGCGATCGCCGAGGCGGTCGACCGTCGCCTGGAGGAGCTTCTGCTCTTCCGCCGTGCTTTCCCGGAACGGCGAGCCCATGTCCTTGTTCTTTCCGTGTTTCTGAACATCCACGCCCAGGCCGATCTTTCCCATCAGGCCCACGGCCTTGGGCTGGATGAAGATCACGCCCACCGAGCCTGTCAGGGTGGTCGGATGCGCCATGATCAGGTCGGCCGGCAGGGACATGTAGTATCCCCCGGAGGTGGCCATATCCATCATGGCCGAGACGACCTTCGCTCCCGTCCGCTGCCTGTACGCCGTGATCTCGTGATACAGGATGTCGCTGGCCGTGATGGTGCCGCCCGGCGTGTTGACCTTGAACAGGACCGCCTTGATGCGCTTGTCCTTCTCGGCCTTCCTCAACTGGGAGACCACTTCCTGGACCAGGCTCGGATTGGTGGTGATGAGCCCCTCCCTGGGGCTGTCGGAGATCACACCCCTGACGGGAATCATGAGAATCCTGTCGGCGCCGCTACCTTCAAGGGTGAACTCTTTCAAGGGGTCCTTCGCGTCCGGGAAAAGTTTGACCTGGGGGCCGGCACAGGCGGTGATCAGAAACAGGGCCAGCAGGCCTGCCATGAGACAAAAACGTTTCATTCCGTCCTCCTTTTCAGTTGATCTTGTGCACGCAGCGGAATCCGGCCGGAGACTTCCGGCTGTGCGTGCTGTTGTTTCGGCCTGCTCTGCCGAGATGGTCGAGGTTGTACGGGTGCCTGCAGACCCTGTCGCCGGGATGATGTTTCCATAAAGCATACTATCGAAGCTTCTGTCATCCTCATTGTCGCCATGCATCCATTTCGCGACGTATCCCTGTCCGGTGCCGAACCGGAACCTGAGGATGAATCCGGACCGGCCGCCGGTCCGATTCGGACCATCACTCCATCTTACTGGTATTACAGCTTATGTTCGGTTCATCGCCAACACGCGCCGCTTCCGTCCGGCCGTTGTGGATGAAAACCGGCCGGCTCGGAGGAATCTGCCCGGACACCACCCCAGGAACCAGATCCGGGGATGAGCCTGTAAGCCGCCGTGATCAAAAATGAAAAGGCAGAAGCTCCCGGGAAGCGCCGTGCAGGGTCGATGGCAGATTCGTTGCTTGCATCCTTACCGGGCAAATCCCCTTGTCGAAAAAGGAGCCGCGATATGGATTACAACGTGTTTCAATCGGAGCATCACCAATTTCGAGGGCAGGTCCGGCGTTTCCTGGCGGACCGGGTGACACCGCATGCGGACGAGTGGGCGCGGGAGCGCCAGGTTCCGCGGGAGATCTGGCAGGAAATGGGCCGGCTGGGCTTCCTGGGCTTCTGCTACGACCCGGTTTACGGAGGCTCCGGAGCGGACGAGCTGTACCGCGTCGTGCTGAACGAGGAGATGGCCCGCTCGGGCGCCGGCGGCTTCTGTCTCGCCGTGACCGGCCACAACGACATGTCGACGACGTACATCAATCTCCTGGGCACGCACGAACAGAAACAGAAGTGGCTGGCCCCCTGCATCGCGGGGGAGAAGGTCTGCGCCATCGCCGTCACAGAGCCCGGCGCAGGCTCCGACGTCGCAGGGCTCACGACGCGGGCGGAGCGGGCCGGCGACCGATACGTGATCAACGGCCAGAAGACCTTCATCACCAACGGCCATTACGGGGATGTTCTCGTCACGGCGGTCAAAACGGACATGAAGGCAACACCGCCCCACAAGGGAATCTCGCTGTTCGTCGTCGAGAAGGGAACGCCCGGAATCACGTCGCGCAAGCTCGAAAAGATCGGGGCGCACGCCTCCGACACGGCGGAGATCTTTTTCGACCAGGTGGAGGTGCCTGTGGAAAACCTTCTTGGCGCCGAGGGGCAAGGGTTCTACGCGATCATGGCGAATTTCCAGATGGAGCGGCTGGCCATCGGGGTTCTGTGCGTGGCGACGGCCCAGCACATCCTGGAGAAGGTTTTGGAGCATGCCCGCCAGAGGGTGGCCTTCGGGAAGCCCATCGCGAAATTCCAGGTGGTCCGGCACAAGCTGGTGGACATGGCGACGTCGATCGAGCTGAACCGGGCCCTGGCGTACCAGTGTGCCGCCCAGTATGCGAGGGGGGCCGACGTGACAAAGGAGATCTCCATGCTGAAGGCTTCCGCTGCGGAAATGG
>CAZXMK010000128.1:5507-8475 GCA_964641935.1 uncultured Syntrophaceae bacterium | reverse complement strand
CCGTCACCGCGAGGACGACCGGGGGATCCTCTCCCCTCTCGCCGGACCAGCGGCGAACGGCATCCGCGGCATCGGCGATCATCCGCCTGCCCCCGGAGGCGTGGACGTTGAACATTGACACTCCGAGGCCGCAGGCCGCTTCCGCCGCCCGGGCCACCGTATTGGGTATGTCGTGGAACTTCAGATCCAGAAAGACCTCCGCTCCCTCCTGCCGGATCCGGTGTACGATCTCCGGCCCCAGGGACGTGAAGGCCTCCTTGCCGACCTTGAACAGGCCCACGTGGTCCCGGAGACGGCGGACCCACGACAGGGCCTCGTCAATTCCATCCCCGACATCGAGGGCGAAGATCAGCCGGCGTCTCGCCGGGTCACTCGGAGTAGTCTTCATCTCCGATAAATTCCGTCTGGTGATCCATCGGGATCTTGAAAGATTCCTTCAGGGCCTGCATCAATTCCGGGTGGGCGAACATGACCTTGCCCGCAGCGATCTCCCGCAGGGCCGCCACGATCTCCCGGTTGTTGCGGATGTCCGCCAGCGGCGCGGAGCCCTTCAGGAGCTGCCGGGAGCGCTTCGCCGCCAGGATCACCAGGGCGAACCGGTTGCCGGCGTTCTGAAGTGCGTCTTCAACGGTTATTCTTGCCATGAATCTCTATTTCCTCCGTTATTCTGGTATGAGTTTTTCAATTCTGCCGGTCCAGCGGGTCGTCCGGCACCGCTCGGCCCTGTAGATGGACCGGATGCTCTCCACTGCGTTTTTCACCACGTCGTTGCAGACGACGTAATCGTAGCCGTATGCCTCCCGGATCTCTTCGACGGCACGGCTGAACCGCCGCTCCATCGTTTCCCTTGCCTCGCTTCCCCTCCGGGAGAGGCGCGAGCGCAATGCGTCCAAATCCGGCGGCAGAATGAAGACATAGATACCACCGGGGAAGTTTTTTTTCAATGCCCGAGCCCCGCGGGTGTCCACGTCCAGCAGGAGGTCTTCCCCCTTCTCCAGAAACTCCCGCATCGTCTTCGCCGATGTGCCGTAAAGGTTGCCGTAGTTCTCCTCCCATTCGGCGAACTCGCCCTCGGCGATGCGGCGCCGGAATTCCTCCTCCGGGATGAAATGGTAGTCCCTGCCGTCCACCTCGCCGCGGCGGGGCGGACGGGTCGTATAGGACACGGAAAAGCGCATCCCCGGGGTCTGCTTCAGGAATTCCCGGCAGACCGTCGTCTTCCCCGCTCCCGAGGGGGCTGAGACCACCAGGAAGATTCCCGATGTTCCGGTCCCGTCATTCAATGTTCTGCACCTGCTCCCGGATCTTCGCCAGTTCCGTCTTGATCTCGATGACCTGCCGGGCGATCTCCGAATCACCGCTTTTGGAGCCGATGGTGTTGGCCTCCCGATTCATCTCCTGGATCAGGAAGTCGATCTTGCGGCCCACGGCATCGCCCGCGGCCAGCATCTCCCGGAACTGGTCCGTGTGGCCGCGGAAGCGGACGATCTCCTCGGTGATGTCGGTCTTCTCCGCGAGGATGGCCACCTCCTGGACCAGGCGAGCCTCGTCGGTGATGACCCCTCCCGCCAGCTCGCGAACCCTCTCGGACAGCCGCTTCTGGTACTCCGCGACCAGGACGGGCCCCTTGGCGGCGATGGTGTCCAGCCACCCGGCCAGCAGTTCGAGCCGGCTTCTCAGGTCGCTGCAGAGGATCTCCCCTTCCCGTTCGCGCATCTCCAGCGCCGAGGTGACCGCCTTTTCCACCACCTCCGACACGGCTTCCCCCGCCTCGGCCCAGGCATCCGTGTCGTCCTCCCGCGTGAAGGCATCCCGGAACGAGGCAATCATCTCCAGCGTCACCGGCCCCTCCAGGCCCATCTTCTCCCGGATCTCCTCCAGCATGCGCCGGTAGCCCTGCACGGCGGGCCAATTGACCCGCAGGTTTCCGTTTTCGGGATCCGTCTCCCCGTTCACCCGGATCGTGACCTCGACCCGTCCCCGAACGAAGCGCTCGCCGACCTTGCGCCGGATCTCCAGTTCCAGGGCCGACAGGGCCGAGGGAAAGCGGACCGTCACCTCCAGGTAGCGGTGATTCAGGGACTTGATCTCCGCCGTGATCTTTCGGCCGCCGCGGACGATTTCCGCCCGGCCGTACCCCGTCATGCTTCGGATCATGAAGATGCTCCCATCTGTTTGAGTTGCAGGACATACCGCTCGCGGAGGGTCCGGAACATCTCCCGGGCCTCTTCCGACGCGTAGTCCGGATACGTCCAGGGCAGGGTCTGGAACCGGCGGTCCCGGTACAGCAGGGTCAGGTCGGCGTAGACGCCGTCCCGCAGGTACGGCCGGTGCGTATAGCCCTTGCAGGTGGCCAGGATCAGGTGCGCCAGCGAGATGTATCCCGGATCGATGTTGACGGTTCGCCGGCCTCCCTCGGCCAGCCGTTCCTCCAGGGAATTGGACCGGATCTTGACATCCGGAAGGCTCTCCGGGGCAGCCAGGCGCTCAAAGGAAACGAAGCGCCTTCGCAGGGGAGAACCGAATTCCTCCTTGTAATATTCGGTAAACGAAAAGGAATGGCAGGGTCCGATGAAATCGGGTGTGCCGCAGACCTCGGCGAGGCCCCGGATCGCCTCTTCGACCCGCTCATCCTGCGTGGAGAAAAAGCTCGCCACCAGCTTCACCGGTTCCGCGCTCCTGGGCCGGCTCATAGGACCCTTTTCAGCTCCTGCTGCGAGACCGTGGCGGTTCCGACCTTGCCGACCACGATTCCCGCCGCATGGTTCGCCAGGAAGGCCGCTTCCCTGAAAGTGGCCCCGGAGGCCACGGCCAGGGCGAACACGCCGATGACCGTATCTCCCGCGCCCGTCACGTCGAAGACTTCCTTGGCCTGGGTCGGGAAAAACGTGTGGCGAATCCGGCCGTCCCGCTCAAAGAGGCTCATCCCCGCCTCGCCCCGGGTTACGAGAAGCGCCTGGAACCCGTA
>CAZXMK010000128.1:0-5407 GCA_964641935.1 uncultured Syntrophaceae bacterium | reverse complement strand
AAGAATCCGCTCGATGCTGGCCGCCGCCACGGACCGTCGGCTCTCCCGGTCGAAACGCACCACCTGCTGGGAATGGGCCACGACCCGCGTCTTCAGCGTCGTCGGCCTTTCGTCTTCCTGGACAACGCCGCCGATATCGATCCCGCGCTTCCGGAATTCATCCACCACCCGGTCGCCCATGGAATCCCTGCCGACCACGCCGGCGCCGAATACCTGCCCCCCCATGGCATAAACATTGTTCAGGACGTTGGCACATCCCCCCAGGAGAAGGTTGTCCGACTGGACCTCCACCACCGGCACGGGGGCCTCCGGGGAGATGCGGGACACGCGCCCCCAGATGAAATGGTCCACCATGATGTCGCCCACCACCAGGACTTTCGCCCTGGGGAAACCGTCGATGATCGATACCGCCCTTTTTTTCGTCAGGATGCCCTTCACATTGAACCTCGGAAACCGCCGGGAACTGCGCCGGCCCGGCTTGAACCGACGGATGCTATGTTTCCGGAGCCGGTTTGTCAATTCTTTTATTCTGTTCCATGGTTTCCGCCGACGGTTCCCGGCCGCAAAACCAATTCCGTATTGACTTCACAATGGGAGTAGGTCATAATGCTAAAGTATTCGAGTAATAAAATCAAGTAAATACACATCTTCTTCAAACGGGATCCTTGCAGACCATGACCTCCAACATCTTGCGTTCCGCAATCCTTGTAGCACTCGGCGTTGCCGTAACCGGGTTCTTCTCAACCTGTGCAGTCGTCTTCTCCCTGCTGTCACCGGGAGAGAACAAAGTCCACCGTCTGGCCCGGATGTGGTCCCGAACGCTCCTGGCCATGTCCAGCGTCAAGGTCCGGATCATCGGCGCGGAGAACGTTCTCGAGGACAGGCCGCAGATTTTCATGGCCAACCACCAGAGCGACTACGACATCTTCGTCGTCCTCGGCCACATCCCCAGCCAGTTCCGCTGGATAGCCAAAAAAGAGCTCTTCAAGATCCCCGTCTTCGGCAAGGCCATGCGCAATGCCGGCTACATCGAGATCGACCGCCAGCACCACGAAAAGGCCCTGCGAAGCATCGACGAGGCGGCGGAAAAGATCCGGGAGGGGAAATCGGTCATGTCGTTCCCGGAAGGGACCCGCAGCCGGGACATGACGCTCAAGCCCTTCAAGCAGGGGGCGTTCCACCTGGCCATCCGGTCGGGCGTCCCGATCATCCCCGTCTCCCTGGTCGGCACGGGTCGCGTCATGCAGAAGCGGTCCCTGCAGATCAACCCGGGAAACGTCATCATGGTGATCGACAAGCCCATTGAAACAAAGGACTACACCATCGAGACCCGGCACGAGCTCATCGAGCGGGTCCGGAACACAATCCTGCACAACTACGAAACCTACAACGCCTCCGAGGACACGACGAGGGGGGCGGCCTGAATCCATGACGGGCAAGGCTCGGGATAACAACCGCAGAAAAAGGGAAATCCTAGGCGTTGTCGGCCTCGCCCTTTCGTTCTTTCTCTTTCTTTCTCTCATCTCCTATTCTCCGGCAGACCCATCCCTGACCCAGTACGTATCGGACGATCCGGCGGTACGAAACATCTTCGGCGCCGCCGGCTCCTATACCGCCGACGCCCTCATCCGCCTCCTGGGATTCGGGGCCTTCCTGATCCCCATCCTGGCGCTCGTCGCCTCGTTCCGGTTCTTCCTGGACGAAGCCTTCCGGATCCGGGCCGTTCCGGCCTTGGGGGCGGTGGCCCTGCTCCTTGCCTGCTCCGGCCTCTCGAGCCTGCTCCTGTCGAAGATCAGCGTCTTCGGCATAAGGCTGCAGGCCGGCGGCCTCCTGGGAGGATTTCTCACGGATGTCCTGATTTCGGTACTCAACCGGGCGGGAACGTTCCTTCTGTACCTGCTGGTTCTCCTCATTTCCCTGATGGTCGTCGCCGACATCTCCGTGGCGACCCTCTGGCGGGGCCTGAAATCCGCGTCCCTGGCCGGGTGGAACATCCTGCGCCGCACCGGCCTGGAAAAGTCTGCCTCCCCCGTGGTGAAGGAGGTGGAGCCCGTCGCAGAAAGGAAGGTCAGCGACCTGCCGGAGCCGATTATCGAAACGCCGCTGCCGGCGGAAAAACCGAAGCAGAAAAAGACCGAGCAAACCCATTTCGATTTTCTCGAACGGGTGGGGGACTACCAGCTTCCCCCGCTCTCGCTCCTCGACCAGGCGGACAAGCGGGACTCCCGGGTCAAGCGGGACAGCCTGATCGCCAACGCCCGGATCCTCGAAAAGAAGCTGGCCGATTTCGGCGTCGAGGGCCGTGTCGTGGAGGTAAAGCCGGGACCGGTCGTCACGATGTACGAGCTGGAGCCCGCTCCCGGGGTAAAGATCAACCGGATCACCAACCTGACCGACGACCTGGCGCTGGCCCTCCGGGCCCCCAGCATCCGCATCATCGCGCCCATTCCCGGCAAGGGGGCCATCGGCATCGAGATCCCGAACCACGAGCGGGAGCCGGTCCGCCTCCGGAACGTGCTGGACACGGAGGCTTTCCGGGAGGCGAAGCTCCGCCTGCCCATCGCCCTCGGGGATGACATCGTCGGCGCCCCCGTCATGGCCGACCTGGCCCGGATGCCCCACCTCCTCATCGCCGGCACGACGGGCTCCGGGAAGAGCGTCTCGCTGAACGCCATGATCTGCAGCATCCTCTTCCGGGCGACCCCCGACGAGGTCAAGTTCCTCCTCATCGACCCGAAGCGCCTGGAGCTGTCGGCCTACGAGGGGATTCCCCACCTGCTCCACCCCGTCGTGGTGGACCCGAAGAAGGCGTCCATGGTCCTGAAGTGGGCCGTTGAGGAGATGGAGCGACGCTATCGGGTCATGGGCGAAGTGGGCGCCAAGGGCGTGGACGGGTACAACCGGATGATCGAGAAGGCAAAGAACGAAAAGGCTAAACGGCAGGCCTTCGGGCTGGAGCCCACCAAGGCAAAGCCGGAAGCCGCTCCCGAGATGGAGGAGACCCTGCCCCCGGAGGCGGAGGGCCAGGCCCTGGCCGCCATCGCGAAGGCCCCGGAAGAGCACGTCCGCCTCCCCTACATCGTCATCGTCATCGACGAACTGGCGGACCTGATGATGGTGGCCCAGCGATATGTGGAGGAATCGCTGGCCCGGCTGGCCCAGATGGCCCGCGCCGCGGGCATCCACCTGATCCTGGCCACCCAGCGGCCCTCGGTGGACGTCATCACCGGCGTCATCAAGGCCAACTTCCCCACGCGCATCTCCTTCCAGGTCTCCTCGAAGGTGGACTCCCGGACGATCCTCGACCAGCTCGGGGCGGAGAGCCTGCTCGGGGCCGGCGACATGCTCTTCATGCCGCCGGGGACCTCCAAGCTGGCCCGCATCCACGGACCCTTTGTCTCGGAGAAGGAGATCGACCGCATCGTCATGTTCATCAAGAAGCAGGGCCAGCCCAGCTTTGACCCCTCCATCACGGAGTACCGGCCCGAGACGTCCTCCGCCGAGAGCGACGAGGATGTGGATGAGAAGTACGACGAGGCGGTGGCCCTCGTGGCGGACCTCGGGCAGGCCTCGATCTCCCTGGTCCAGCGCTACCTGAAGGTGGGCTACAACCGGGCCGCCCGGATGATCGAGCGCATGGAAGCCGACGGCATCGTGGGACCCGCCGACGGCGCCAAGCCCCGCAAGGTTCTCGTCAAGAAGCTCTGAAAATCAGGCAAAATGGTCGCCAAGTTTCAACTACGTCAAGGGCCTTCCCTCGAAGGAACGTTCGTCATTTGTCATGACATATGACGACATCGTCGTCAATAAGAAAATCTCTTTCTAATTCAGGTACCTTTCATGTCCGATCGGCACAATAGACATCAGGGAAAGGGTGGTCTCCAAAAGGGGTCAGATCCATTTGGGTCGTGCAAAGATAAACTCGACTCCTTTTTCTTCCTGAGCCTCGGCTGCCCGAAAAACGAGATCGACGCCGAGGTCATGGCGGGGCTTCTCCGGGAGGCGGGATACCGGCCGGTGGAGCGGCCGGAGGACGCCCGCCTGATCCTCATCAACACCTGCGCCTTCATCCTCCCGGCCAGGGAGGAGTCCATCGAGGCGATCCTGACCCTGGCACAGTACAAGTGGAAAGGAGCCTGCCGGCACCTGGTCGTGACGGGCTGCCTGCCCCAGCGCTACGGCCCGGAGCTGGCGCGGGACCTGCCGGAGGTGGACCTTTTCCTGGGGATCGACGAGATCCCCCGGATCGCCGGACATATCGAAAACCTCATCGCCCCAACGACGCCGACTCGTCTCGCGGCCTCCCCGTCCCCGTCTTTCCTGATGGACGCGAATCTCCCCCGCCTGGTTTCGGGACCAAGACACACGGCCTACCTGAAGATCGCCGACGGCTGCTCCAACCGCTGCGCCTACTGCGCCATCCCGGATATCCGCGGGCCATACCGGAGCCGTTCCCTGGACGACGTCCTCCGAGAAGCAGAGCACCTGGTTCGCAGCGGCGCCCGGGAGATCATCCTGACCGCCCAGGACACGACGGCCTGGGGCAAGGACCGCAAGGGCGGGGAGCGTCTGCCCCGCCTGCTCCGGGAGCTGGCCCGCATAAACGATCTCCGCTGGCTCCGCCTCCTCTACACCTACCCGGCGGGCCTCACGGACGGCATCCTGGAGGCGGTGGCGGAGGAAGAGAAAATCTGCGAATACCTGGACATCCCGATCCAGCACATCGACGACGGGATCCTGGCCGCCATGAACCGCCGGGGCGGGAGCGCGGTCATCCGGAAGGCGATCCGGCGGGCCCGGGAGATTATCCCGGGAGTCGCCCTGCGGACCTCCCTCATCGTCGGCTTCCCCGGCGAGACGATCCGCAGGTTCAATACCCTCGTGGATTTCATCCGGGAGACCCGGTTCGACCACCTGGGCGTCTTCGTCTATTCAAAGGAAGAGGGAACCCCGGCGGCGGAGTTGCCCCAGCGGATATCAAAGAGAGAAAAGGATCGGAGACGGCAGGTCCTGATGGAGGAACAGGCGGATATCTCCGCTGAGATCAACGCCTCGTTCGTCGGGACCGAGCAGGAAGTTCTGGTCGAGGGGCCAAGCGAAAATCCCGATTTTCCGCTGGTTGGCCGCTGCCGGCGACAGGCGCCGGAGATCGACGGGGTGACCTGTTTGAAAAAGAAGAGCCTGAAGCCCGGGCAGTTCCGGACGTTCCGGATCACCGGCTCGGACGTGTACGATCTGTTCGCGTGATCATTTCAAAAAATACCATGCTGGCCACCTACCTGGGTGATAAGCTGAGACTTACCAAGAAATCAGCTATTCCCGGGAAGGAGGACCAACATGGCGAGGACAACAGTAGCAAGGATTGAACAGTTTGTGAAGGGTTCCGAGGGGTGTCCGTTCCACATCG
>CAZXMK010000127.1:0-8487 GCA_964641935.1 uncultured Syntrophaceae bacterium | reverse complement strand
ACGAAGAACTCGTTGCAGTAGGCGGCCCCGGTGATGTGGACCTTGGCGCCCCGCACGATGATCCCCTCGTCGTTCTTGTCGACCATGCGGACGTGGAAGTCCGGGTGGGCCTGGCCCGCGTCGGAGGGCCGGAGCCTGCGGTCGCCCTTCACGTCGGTGACGCCGGCGACGACGCACTTGTCGGTCTTCTTCAGGTACTTCCGGTAGTTCTCGATCCGCTCCAGGTAGACCTTCCCCGCTTCGCCCATGGTCCGCGCCGTGATGGAGATGGCGTTCATCGCGTCGGCGCCGATGTCGTGGGCCAGGGGGATATACCCCTCCCCAAGCTCCGTCGCCTTGATGATGAGCTCCAGGTGCTTGAGCAGGTCTTCCCCGTTTTTCGGCACGTGGTTGTAGCGGCTGATGTTCTCTCCCAGTTCCTCGTCATAGACGAGGGCCAGGTCCTTGTATTGCGGATCGTGGGCCATCAGGTAGTCGACGGCGACGGTCTCGACGCAGGCCATCAGATCGGGATCCGTTGCCACGTTCTCGATCTTCCGGCCCTTGTAGTAGACGATGCGTCCGTCGTTCAGACTGTCCCTGTATTCCTGCGCTGTCATCAAACCCATTTCGAATTGCCTCCTTTGGTTGGCCGGCCTCGTCTCAGGCCGGTCCGCGATCGTTTTTGTTCCGCCCCGGGGCCGGGCGTCGGATGTTGAATGAAAAGCCGGGAAACGGCTCGGCCTCCGCCGGCTTCCGGGTTTCACCGGCCGGAATGCGGGTGCAGGGGCTGCCGGAACGGGATGGGAAGGATTCCCGCCGCAGCCGCCTGCCCGCCTGGACCGGCTTCCCGGTCTCAATCCCTAAATGGAGCCGCCGCCGTCGGCCACGAGGATCTGGCCGGTCATGTAGGAAGAGGCGTCCGAGGCCAGGAACAGGGCTACGCGGCCCACTTCTTCCGGCTGGGAGATCCGTCCGAGGGGCGTGTGGCCCATTTCCTGTTTCAGCAGGGGCTCGTTCGTCCAGAGGGCCTGGCTGAACTTGGTCTGCACGACACCGGGAGCGATGCAGTTGACGCGGATCCCGTAGGGTCCCAGTTCCTTCGCCATCGCCCGGGTCAGCATGTTGATGCCGGCCTTGCTGATGCAGTAGAGGCCCAGTCCGATATCGGGCGATACGCCGCCCACGGAGGAGATGTTGATGATGTTTCCGCTCTTCTGGCCCTGCATGATCTTGCCCACCAGAATGCTTGTCATGGTGTATCCCTTGAGGTTGGTGACCATGATCTGGTCGTACATCTTCTCTTCCATGTCCACGAGGAGCCCCATTCCGGGATTCGTGGCGGCGTTGTTCACCAGGATGTCGATCCGTCCGAATTCCTTCACGACCGCGTCCACCATGTTGCGGATGGCGTCCATCTCCCGCACGTGGGCCGAGACGGCGAGGGCGCGCCGCCCCTTGGCGCGGATCTCCTCCGCCACCTTCTCCAGGTCCGGCAACTTCCGGGCGCTGACTGCCACATCCGCTCCCGCGTCGGCCAATGCCAAGGCGATGGCCTTGCCGATTCCGCGGCTCCCTCCCGTTACGAGGGCTACCTTTCCTTCCAGGGCCAAGTAAGAAGTATCCAAAGTTGTTCTCCTTTCTGCGTGGATTTGCCGGTCCGCGGGTGCGGCATCGGGTCCGCTCCCCTTTGATCGATGAGGACCGATGAACGGTCACTCCTGCTGATTTTGCAAGATCGATGCCATCGGCCCAAAGGATTATTTCACAACAATATCGGCTATATTGAACTGCCAAAGGGGACCGGCGCCTTCGTCTTGCACAACATGTTGCGCAAGTCCGCCTGCATGTTGTGCGTACCCCCTCCGGGGAACGCAAATCGGTCCGGCGGCACCAGAAGCCCGAAAAGGGAACCGGCATGAAACCCGTCCCCGTCTGAGGCATCCCGCAACAGTCCCCGCGCCCCGGAAGAACCAAGCTCCGCGGGGGCGCGAGAGTCAGCGGCTATCCCGAAAGCGTCCCATCGAGGAGGCGGACCGTCTCGACATAGGACGCCGCCATCTCCCGGATGACCTCCCCGGCGGGCCGAATGTCCTCCACCTGGGCCACGCTTCGTCCGGCACTCCAGAAATCCCGCCAGCGCTTCGAGGCGGGATCGGGCCGCTCCTCGAAGGCCCGAATGCTGTCGGCAAGCCAGTTGGCCGGATTGCCGGTGATCCGTTCGCTCAGGACGATGTCGTCGGGATCCGCCCGGACGATCGCCTCCTTGTAGGCCTCGGCCGCCCGCGCCTCCGGGGTGGCGATCAGCCGCGTCCCCACGACGACGCCGCAGGCCCCCACGGCGAGCGCCGCCGCCATCTGGGCGCCGGTGCTTACACCGCCGGCGGCCACAACGGGCAGCCCTGTTTTTGCCCTTAAATATGGAGTGAGAATCAGGGCTGGAGTCGTTCCGGCGTGTCCTCCCGCTGCGGAGCCCACCGCCACCAGGCCGTCGACGCCCTTTTCCCGGGCGCGGACGGCCTGGCGGAGCGAGACCACGTCGGCAAACACGACACCGCCCTTACCGTGGACGGCTTCAAGGATGAGCTGGGGGTCTCCGAGGGACGTCAGGAAAAATCGAACGCCGTAATCCAGGCAGACCTGCAGCTGCTCCCTCCAGGCAAACTTGCCCGACAGGTGGATGTTCACTCCGATGGGCCGGTCGGTGGCGCGGCGCACCGCTTCGAGGGTTCGCTTCAGGTCCTCGACGGTCCGGAAATTCGGCAGCGGAAGCGTCCCCAGCCCTCCGGCCAGGGAGACGGCCGCCGCCAGTTCCTCATAGGAGACCAGGAACATCGGCGCCCCGATGATGGGGTAGTCGATGTCCAGCATCTCCGTGAGTTCCGTCCGGATCTTCGCCGGTGCCTTCATCCTCGCCCCTCCTTCATGCCCCGGGGTGCGGCCGGCTCCATCCATCCGCAGCGATTCCATCCTGCACTTCGCCCGCCGGGCGGACGAATCCGCCCGGCGCGTCTGTTTCTATCGTGGCGTCTTCGGTTCACGGATGGGATCGACGATGACGAAGCGCTTCTTCTTGCCGTCGGCCTTCAGAATCAGGCTTGAAAAGCTGCTGACGTGCCGCTTCGGCCCGAAGGTGATGTTCGGGCACAGGCCGCCCATGTCGTGATTCCGGATGCTCTCCAGGCCCTGGACGAAGGAGTCCGGCGTCAGGTTGCGGCCGGCCTTGCGGAGCCCCTCCCCGAACGACTCGATGTAGCCCCAGGCGGCAAGGTAGAGATAATCGGGATAGGCCGGGTTGCCGAGGGTCTTCTTCGGATCGCCGTACTTCGCGTTGATCTGCTTGATCCGCTTGATGCCGGGCAGGTCCATCCATCCCGGTGCGTAGGGCGTGACGAGCATGTAGCCGTCCGCCTGCTCGCCCGCCAGGGCGAAAAGAGGCGGAACGCCGGTGGTGTTGTTGGAGATCAGGTTGACGTTCCAGCCCATCCTGGCCTTCTGCTTGATGACGGCCGCAGACTGGGGCAGGTAGGTCCAAAGGACGATCGTGTCCACCTTCGCGTCCCGCATGGCGTTCATGTGGGGTGTGAAGTCGATGGTCCCGGTCTTGTAGGGAGCCTCTTTCACAAGGGCCGTCTTTTTGAAGGCCGCCGCCGCGCGAGCGCCTTCGAGACCTTCCCGGCCGAAGTCGTCATCCTGGTAGATGATGCCGATGCGGGCCTTCGGGTTCTTCTCCAGGACGTACTCCACCGCCCGGGTCGCCATGTCGTACTGCACCGTGTGGGGGACAAAGACCCACTTGTTGCCCGGGTGGTAGAACTTCTTGTTCGCGCCGTGGGGCATCAAGACGGCCTTGTTCTCCTGGCAGAGGGGAACGATCGCGCTGGCCCCGGCGCTCCCGAGGTTGAAGGCGATGGCAAAGACGCCGTCCTTCAGGAGGACCTTTCGGGCGGCCGCCATGGTGGTATTCGGAAGGATCCCGTTGTCCTCGACGACCAGGTCGATCTTCCGGCCGTTGATGCCGCCGTTGTCGTTGACCCAGGCTACGTAATCCCGGAAGGCATCGGCCACCGGCGGGCCTCCGTACTTGCCCGGCCCGGACAGGTCGACCAGGCAGGCGATCTTGACGGACTTGTCGGTGACACCCCGCACATCGGCGGCCCATGAACCGGCCGCAAGGATCAGGCCGATCAGCATTCCCGCCACAAGGGCGGACAGGACGGTTCTCTTCTTCATGGCGTTCCTCCTTTTTTTCCTGGTTGGATTCCCTTCCCGGCCCGCCCCCTGCAGACCCGGAAGGCCCGGTTTCCGGACACTCGCAGCCTCAATAACGGAAAGGCCACGTCTTCCAGTACATCTTTGCCCTCTGGTAGATTCCGAAGAGGCCCCGAGGCTCGAAGAGGAGCGTGAGCACGATGATCAGGCCGAAGATCCCCAGCTTGAAGTCCACGATCAGCCCGCTCAGCGCCGGGTGGGTCTCCTTGAAGGCGTCCACCGCATAGGTGATTCCGTGGGGAATCCCCGAGATCAGAAGCGCCCCGAGGATCGACCCCAGAATGGTTCCGAGCCCGCCCAGCACGATCATGGCAATGTAGGCGAGGGAGAGCGACAGATCGAAGAGGCCCGGGACGATCCATTTCTGGTAGTGGGCCACCAGGCAGCCGGCCGCCCCGGCATAGAAGGCGCTGATGCCGAAGGCCATGATCTTGTATCGGGCCAGCGGAATGCCCATGGCCTCCGCCGCGATGTCCCGGTCCCGGATCGCGCAGAAGCTCCGGCCGATCTTCGTCCGGGCGATGTTCTTCGCCGCCAGGACGGCCAGGGCCGTCAGGACGGCGAGGACGAGGAACACCTCCCGCTCCGTAACGGCGGTGAATCCTCCCAGGGTCATGGGCGGCACGGGCAGCCCCCGGTCCCCCTGGGTCAGATCCCAGTGAAACAGAACATACTCGACGATGAAGCCGAAGGCCAGGGTGCCCAGGGCCAGGTACAGCCCCTTCAGCCGCAGGGAGGGAATCCCGACGACCATCCCCAGGAGGGCCGCCATGAACCCGGACAGGGGAAGGGAAACGACGAAAGGAAGGCCGAGCTCGCCCGTCAGGAGGGCCGTCGTGTAGGCCCCGATGGCCAGGAAGGCGCCGTGGCCCAGCGAGATCTGGCCGGTGAATCCCGTCAGGAGGTTCAGGCCCAGCGCCCCGATGACGGCAATCAGGATCTCGTTGAGTATGCTGAGCTGGTAGCGCGTCAGAAGGAACGGTGCGATGGCGAGGACCACCAGGAACAGGGCCAGCCACGTCTTCACCCACAGGTTCTGGAGCAGGGCCATGTCGGCCCCGTAGCTCGTCTTGAAGGATCGTCCCATGGCGTTACACGCGCTCCACCTTCTTCCGTCCGAAGAGCCCGTGGGGACGGATCATCAGGACAAGGATCATGATCGCAAAGGCGGCAACGTCCTTGATATCCCCGAAATGAAAGTTCCCCAGTTCCAGTCCGCTCAGGTAATTCGCGGCCAGGCTCTCGATGATCCCGATGAGAAGCCCCCCCAGGATGGCGCCGCCGACGCTCTCCATCCCGCCGAGGATGGCCGCCGCCATGGCCTTGATCCCCGTGTGGCTCATGGAGAGGCGGACGAAGCTCTGCTCCGCCAGGAAGATCCCCGCCACGGCGGCCAGCACCGCCCCGAGGACCCAGGCCAGGGCGTGGATCCTCTTCACGTTGATGCCCATCAGGCCCGCCGTTTCCGCGTCCTCCGCCGTTCCTTTCATGGCGATCCCCAGGAGCGAACGGTTGAAGAAAAGGAGGAGCAGGAGGAAGAGAACGACCGACACGGCCATGGTGTACAGGGATCCCTGGGAGACGACCAGGCCGCCCAGGTCCGCCGTCTTGTCCGTGAATGGGGAGACGATGGAGTAGACGTCATGCCCCCAGAGGAAGCCCGCCAGGGAGGTAAGGATGCTGGCCAGCCCGACGGTGACCATGATTGTCGAGAAGACCGGTTCCCCCACCATGCGCCGGAAGAAGACGACTTCCACGACGCCTCCCAGAACGGCCGCGGCGCCCAGCGCGAGGAGGAAGGACAGCACATAGGGGAGCTGCGCCAGCGTGGCGAAGGTGAAGCAAAGGAAGGCCCCCGCCATGGCCAGTTCCCCCTGGGCGAAATTCAGAACGCCCGTGGACTTGAAGATCATGACGAATCCGAGCGCCAGCAGTGCATAGATTGCGCCCATGGACATTCCGTTGAATGCGATTTCCAGCACCTTTTCCATCCGCGCCTCCCCGTCTTTCCGTCCTCCCGACTTCCGTGCCTTCCCCTCCAGCTATGCCCCCGGACCGCTTTTCCCGCCCTCGCCGTACATCCGCTCGATCTCCCGGCAGAACCGCTCGTCGATGATCTTCCGCTTCACCTTCTGCGTCGCCGTCACTTCCTCGTCGTCCTGGTCGAGCTCCTTGACGAGAATGTGGAATTTCTTGACCCGCTCCACCTGGGCCAAGTGCTCGTTCACGGCCTCCACCTCGTCCTGGATCAGACGGTAGATGTCCGGGTTCTCCGCCAGGCTCCGGTAGGTCGTGTAGGGGATCCGTTTCCGCTGGGCCCAGTTGCCCACGTTGTCGTAGTCGATCTGGATCAGGGCGGTCAGGTACTTGCGGCCCTCGCCCACGATGACGGCCTCCTTGATATAGCTGCTGCACTTGAGGCGATTCTCGATCTCCGAGGGGGAGATGTTCTTGCCGCCGGAGGTGACGATGATGTCCTTCTTGCGGTCGACGATGAAGAGGTGGCCGTCCTCGTCGAACTGGCCGATGTCGCCGGTATGGAGCCAGCCGTCCCGGATAACCTCGCCGGTGGCCGTTTCGTCGCGGTAGTACCCGGCAAAGATCGAGTCGCCCCGAAGCAGGATCTCCCCGTCCGGGGCCAGACTGCACTCCAGGGCACGGCAGGGCTCGCCCACCGATCCGTGCTTGATCCGTCCATGGGGACCCGTGGCCCCGCCGGCGGTCTCCGTCAGGCCGTACATCTCGACCGTCCGGATCCCCAGGGACCGGAAAAAGGCCAGGATCTCCGGCGCGATGGGCGCGCCGCCGCTCATGATGCACCGGCAGTCGGCAAGCCCGATCCGGTCGCGGAGAGGCCTATAGCTCCACAGGTACCCCAGGGTGTACGCCAGCCGGAGCAGCGGCGGCACCGGCCGCAGGTTCATCCTGCACGCGGCGACGGCCTTTCCCGGGGGGTCCCAGAGGCGGACATGGAACCGCTTGAAGCGCGTCGAGTCCTCCATCTTGATCCGCACCGTCGAATGGATCTTCTCCAGGATCCGCGGCACCGCAGCGAAGAATGTGGGGGATATCTCCCGCAGGTTCTCCTGGACCGTGTCGATGGACTCGGCAAAATTGACCGTGTAGCCCAGAACCAGCGGCATCGCCATGGCCAGGTTCCGCTCGAAGATGTGGCACAACGGGAGATAGGAGAGGATCGAATCCTGCTCTCCCAGGTGCAGCACCGGCTGCAGGGCATAAAGGATCTGATGGATGATGTTGCGGTGGGTGATCATGGCCCCCTTGGGGGCGCCCGTCGTGCCGGAGGTGTAGACGATGAAGGACACGTCGTCGGGCTGCGTCCGGGAAACGGCCTCGGCAAAGGACCCGGGGGTCCTCCGGATCTCCTCGCGCCCCTCCTCTTCCACCTGCGAAAAAGGGATGATCCGCCGGTCCGGGTGGTTCCGTAGGCCCTTCATGTCGATGACGACGATGTTCGCGAGACGCGGCAGCCGGTCCGCCACGAGGAGGACCTTGTCGGCCTGCTCCTGGTCCTTGACGACGACGAACCTCGACCGGGAGTGATCCAGGATGTAGTGCACCTGCTCCGCCGAGTTGGTGGGATAGACGCCCACGGAGACGCCGCCCAGGCTCTGGATCGCCAGGTCGGCGATGACCCACTCCGGGCAGTTCTCCCCCAGGATGGAGGCGTGGTCGCCCCGCTCCATCCCCAGTTTCTCAAGCCCCGCGGCCAGGGCCTGCACCCGTTCGAGGTAGGTCCGCCAGGAGATCTCCTGCCAGATCCCCTTGTACTTCCGCCGCATGGCGACCCGGTCACCGTAACGGTCCGTCTTTTCGATGAGAAGCCGGGGCAGGGTCGTGTCCGTCGTTTCCATGGTCCGCTACGCTCCCAGGTACGCCTGGATCACCTCGGGATTCCCGGCGATTTCGTCGGGTGTCCCCTCGGCGATCCGGGTTCCGAAGTTCAGAACGGAGACCCGGTCGGACAGGTCCATCACGAGTCCCATGTCGTGCTCGATCAGCACGATGGTGATGTTCATCTCCTCATTGATGTCGATGAGATAGCGAGCCATGTCTTCCCGCTCCTCCAGGTTCATGCCGCTCACCGGCTCGTCGACCAGCAGGATCCGGGGGCTCATGGCCAGGGCCCGGGCTAGTTCCACCCGTTTCTGGATGCCGTAGGAGAGGCTCCCCACGGGCAGTTTCCGCACCGCCTGGAGGTCGAGGAATTCAATG
>CAZXMK010000126.1:0-8528 GCA_964641935.1 uncultured Syntrophaceae bacterium | reverse complement strand
CTCAAGCGGGAGATCCGGGACATCATCAACAACAAACCGAAGCAGGAATGAAATAGTCTATATATTCAATGCAGAAAGATGCATGACGGAAACTGTGCATGAAGGCAATCAAGACTGTACGAGGACTGAGTCATGGAAGATTCATATGATGTGATCGTCGTCGGAGCCGGCGTGGGAGGGCTGACCGTTGCCTCCCTGGCCGCGAAGGAAGGGCTGAGGACGCTCCTGGTGGAGCAGTGCGACCGCGTCGGGGGACGGGCCCTGACGATCCGTGGGGAGGAGATCCTGTGGCACGGGGCCGCCTGGTACAAGTCGCTCCTGGCGAAGCAGTACACCTGGATCCCCTATGCCGAGCCAGCCCTGGAGGACATCGTCGCCCGGCAGATGCTGAAGGGGTACACGCTGGACGTGGGCTACCACGGCGTGGCCCTCAACGGTGACGGGTATTTCCTGGATCTCGACGAGCGGATCGGCACCGGCGTTCCCATGGTGGGAAACGTCAACAGCACCTATATCGGCGACGAATGGTACCTGGATTTCGACGCCGGGAAGATGGACGAGCGTCTGAAGAAGATCGCCGAGGAGAACCGGATTCCCTTCGTCAAGTTCTATCTCGCCGCGGCCAGGCTCAAGGACGGGGACTTCGACCGCCTGGAGTCCGTCTCCGTCACCCAGTGGTGCAAGGACAACGGGCTCTACGAGAACAAGACGATCTTCGGCATGATCCATGCCGTGTCCACCCTGATCACCACAATAAACGATCCTGACGACATCTCCATCGGCGACATCTTCCGCTACATGGGGACGGTGATCAACCCCCGTTTCAAGGCCGGACGGGCGAAGTGGCCCTCCGGGTTCACCACCGGGGGCATCATGCGCTGGAGCCAGGCCGTGGCGAACCGCTTCGTGGGGATGGGAGGGACCCTGGAGCTGGGCACCCGCGTCCTGGAGATCCTGATCGAGAAACGCCGGGCCGTCGGCGTCATGGTCGAGAACGGGACCGGCGCAACCCGGAGAATCAAGGCCTCCCGGGTGGTCAGCAACATCCCCATCCAGGACACCTTCAAGGTGGCCGACAAGGGCTCCTTTCCGTCCGAGTGGGCCGACCGGATGGAGGGTCTATACGGGTACGGTTCCATTGCGCCCTATTTCGGACTGAACGGGCTCGTCCTGCCGGAGCGGGAGTGGAAGGTCGGGGTGAAAGACACGTACGTCATCCCGAAGGAGGAGGGTTTTGAGTACAACGTCTACATGTGCTGGAACATCCAGTCCCAGACGGATCCCTCCTGCGCCCCCGGCGGAAAGCACCTGATGACGGCCTACGCCCCGGTGACGGAGAAGGAGGCGAAGGACCGGGATCTGATGGCGAAGGCCTGCCGGCTCATCATCGACTACCTGGAGCGCCGCTACCCCGGGTTCAAAAAGAGCATGGACTGGGCCCTCTTCCCGACGGCCTGGAAACTGGAGGGCGTGGCGAAGTCGAAGACCCAGGCGGGCACCCTGAAGGCGCCCGTAGAGGCCCCCGGCGTGGAAGGGCTGTACTTCGCCGGCGACACCGTCAAGGGCTACGGCGTGGCCATGGACTGCGCGGTGGCGGCGGGCCTCATCTGCGCCTCCCGGATCACCGGAAAGGACTACGGCGTCTCCTGAGCGCGCACGTACCAAAACGAATTCACTTTGCATTTTTACGAAAGAGGCCGGAACATCCCAGATGTTCCGGCCTTTGTTTGCGGGAGAGGTTGGCTTCCGTCGAAGGATGCATTTTAACAAATAGATAGGACCGAAAAGAGATTCATTCAGAAGCATGAACGAGAAGAGGAATTCCATTATTCTTGACACCGGGACGGCAGTGGTCTAATTGACTGAACGCGTTCAGTGGATTGAGATGCACCGGCAGAATCAAGGAAACTATTAGATATTATATGGGTGTATCTGAAAGAAAACAGACGGAGAAAAACGCCAGAGTCAAGCTGATTCTCGACTGCGCGGCGGCCGTTTTCCGGGAGAAGGGGTTCCGGGATTCGACCATCGAGGACATCGCGGCCCGTGCCCAGATTGCCAAGGGAACCATCTATCTGTATTTCAAGAGCAAGTCCGACCTCTATTTCTGCCTGATCCAGCCGGATCTCGAATGCCTTTCCAAGCGCCTGATCGAGATCGCCCAGGACAAGGAAGACTCGTCCGACAACCGCATGCACCGCCTCGGCCGGGAGATCTGCGATTTTTATGACAAGGACACGGATGCATATTACCTCCTGATCCGCTACAACGAGGAAGAGTACTCGAAACTGCTGCCGGCGGACCGGCTGGAGCGCTTCAAGTGCATCATGCGGTGCAACCTCAAGCAGGGGGAGATCGTCATCCAGGAGGGCATTGAAAAAGGGGTTTTCAAGGACATCAATCCGTATGCGGGTGCGGTTATTTTCTGGAGTGCCTTCATCGGCATGATTCAGTTCCAGGAGAATCGGATGAAACAGGGGAAGAAGGATTATCGGCAGGCGACGCTGGATTATATCGAGATCTTCATTGACGGTCTGCGGGCGCACTGATCGTTGCTACGAATCAATAAACATGTTCATATTATGCTCCAGGCTCCATCATTTCCCTGATGGACCGGGATCGGGAACAGCCGGTCCGCGATCCGTGTCAGCGGTGCAGTCCGTATGTTGACTTCTGACCAATCAAAAGGGAGAAGAAGGCATTCCCGTCTTTCCGTAAATGTTCGACATGATAAACATTACAAACAATAAGCCCATTGGCACCGGTTTTGCGGAGAATTCCCGGGGAAGACAGAACCCATCCACAGGATGCCCCGCGGCGGTCGTTCCGCCCGGGCCGTCGGGCTGACGGGCCGGGAGCCCGTCCCGGAGAAGGGATTTTCAGGAAAGGAGCAGGACATGTTTCCGCATCTGTTTGCACCCGGACGCATCGGAAACCTGGAAATCAGGAACCGGATCGTCATGCTGCCCATGACCATGGGCTATTCCGAGGCCGACGGCACCGTCGGCGACCGCTTCATCGCCTATTTTGCCGAGCGGGCGAAGGGGGGCGCCGGGCTGATCATGATCCCCTTTTCGCCTCTCGACGTCGGGTCGTTCCTGGCACCGGCCATATACGACGACCGGTACCGGACGGGAATCCGGCGGCTCACGGACGCCCTCCGTGCGGAAGGGGCAAAGAGCGCCTGCCAGCTCATCGTTTCCTATCACGTGTCCCTCGGGGGCAGGCCGGCCGAACTGGTCGGTCCCTCCCCCGTGCTGAACCGGATGCTGCGGCAGACTCCCCGGGCGCTCACGGTGGAGGAGATTCATTCCATCGTCGGGGAATATGGAACGTCGGCCCGCCGGGCCCGCGAGGGGGGATTCGACGCCGTCGAGTTCATCGTGGGCGGCGGCTACCTCCTGAACCGCTTCCTCTCGCCCACCACGAACCAGCGGGAGGACGAGTACGGCGGAAGCCTGGAGAACCGGATGCGGATCCTCCTGGAGATCGTCGCGTCCATCCGGAAGGAGGCGGGGGATGACTTCCCGCTGGGCGTGCGTCTCAACGTGGAGGAGCAGATGCCCGGGGGACACACGATCGAGATATCGAAGGGCGTGGCCCGGGCGCTGGAGGAAGCCGGCGTCGGCTTCATCAACACATACACCGGCTGGCACGAGTCTCGGGTGCCGACCGTGGCCCCCTTCGTCCCCAAGGGCGGTTTTGCGGACCTCGCCGGGGCGATCAAGAGTGTCGTCGGCATCCCCGTCATCGCCGCGAACCGGATCAACGATCCCGTTACGGCCGAGCGGATCCTGGCGGAGGGAAAGGCGGACTTCGTCGGCATGGGCCGCGCCCTCATTGCGGATCCGCTTCTCCCGAACAAGGCGAGGGAAGGGCGTGTCGAGGAGATCGTTCCATGCCTGGCCTGCGGAAACTGCCTCTCCGACATCCTGGTCATCTACAAGGACCCCCACGGCCCCGCCTCGGTCTCCTGCACGGTCAACCCCTTTGCGGGCCACGAGTTGGATTTCGTTCCCGCGGCCGTGGACAAGCCGCGCAAGGTATTCGTGGCCGGCGGCGGTCCCGCGGGTCTGGAGGCGGCCCTCGTCGCCGCCGAAAGGGGGCACAGGGTCACGCTCTTCGAGAAGGAAGACGAGCCGGGAGGCTGGCTCCGGGTGGGATGCCTGCCGCCCCACAAGGAGGACATCCGGAACCTGGCGGGGAGCCTGGCCGTGCGGGCCCGCAAGGCCGGCGTCGAGATCCGCCTGGGCACCGCCCTCGACGTCGCGACGGTCGAGCGCGAGAAGCCCGACGTCCTGGTCGTGGCGGTCGGGGCCGTGCCCATTGTCCCGGATATCCCGGGCATCCGCTCGGACCGCGTGGTCTCCGCAGAGGACGTCCTGACGGGGAAGAAGACCGTACAGGGGAAGGTCGTCGTACTGGGCGGCGGACTCGTTGGCTGCGAGACGGCGGAGTTCCTGGTTGCGAAGGGACAGGGCGTCACGGGCGTCACCGTCCTGGAGATGCTGGACCGCCTGGCGCCGACGGTCTCGACCAGCTATCGGCCGTTTTTCCTGGGGATGCTGAAGATACTGGGCATCCGCCTGGAGAACCGGACGACCGTGGAGGAGATCACGGACCGGGGTGTGAAGGTCAACCGGCAGGGAACCCCGGAATTCATCGAGGCCGACTGGGTCGTTCTCGCCGCGGGTCTCCGGGTCGACCCGAAAGCAGTGGAGGCGTTTCGGGGCAAGGCCCCGGCAGTCGTGGTCGTCGGCGACTGCGTCCGGCCCCGCATGATCAAGGAGGCCATGCAGGAGGGACTGGCCGCCGGCCTGAAGGTGTGAATTCGCTTCCGGCATGCCGGAAGAAGGAATACTGTGCAGGAGTCCAAAACCCCGAAAAGGAGGAACCGATGGCCATCAGTGAGTCCAGGAAGGAAACCGTAGCGGCGCTGGAAAACATCATCAAGATCGTCGGCAAGATGGGGGTGAAGATCGAGCGGTTCGATCCCGGAGACGTGAAGGTCCGGCTGCCGAAGGAGCCGAACATCAACCACGTCGGCATGGTCTATGCCGGGTCCCTCTTTTCCCTGGCGGACTACACGGGGGGCGTCCTCTTCAGCTCCTGTTTCGACCTGATGAAATACATCCCCATCCTGAAGGAGGCGTCGATCGTCTACCGGCGCCCGGCCATGACGGACATGACCATCGAGACGTCCTTTACACGGGACGAGATCGAGCAGCTCAGGCAGACGGCGGACACCGCCGGGAAGGCGGATTTCGTCAAGGAGTTCGAACTGAAGGACGAGAACGGGACCGTCTGCTGCACGGCCCGCGGGAGTTTTCAGATCCGCAAGGCCGGCTGAGATTCCTTTTGATCCTGACCGGGAGACGACGGACGCCTCCCTTCTTTTTCCCGGTCCGGCCTCCGATCAAGCCGTCATGCAGGTTGCCCGTCGACGGAGGTCTTCCGGGGAGCAAACATTCCCCTTGACCTATATAAAATTAATATATATCCTTCCCGCCATACAAAACGAAGCATTCCCATTCGCAGCCTTCCCTGCTGCAGCGTAGGCATGCCGGAACGCGGTTGCGGTTCCGGTGCCGCACAACGGACGATCCTTTTGAGGCGACCGCCATGTCCGTACGCTATGCCATCCTGGGGCTCCTTCACTACCGAAACATGCACGGCTACGAGATCAAGCGGCACATCGAGCGCCACTTCGGCCACATGTGGACCATCAATTACGGGCAGATCTACCCGAACCTCCGGACCCTGGTCGAAGAGGGACAGATCACCCTGGCCGACGTCTCGCCCTCGGAGAAGGGCGGTCCCCACCGGAAGCTCTATGCCGTCACGGAGAAGGGGCGCGAGGAGTTCGGCCGGTGGCTGGAGAAGGAAGAGGACTCGCGGATGTTTCTCCGCGACCCGTTCCTCATGCGGTTCATCTTTTTCGGCTTCGGAAAACGGGACCGCGCCCTGGCCATCATCGACAATCAGCTCCGGATCTATGAAAGCCAGTTGGAGCGCCGTCGGCAGCTTCTCGATCGGTGGCAGGAGCAGGGAGAGTACGTGCGCCTCGTGGCCGAGCTCGGCGAAGAATTCAACACCATGTACGTGAAGTGGCTGAGAAGGGCGAGACAGGAAATCCTGGAGCGGATGGAGGATTAATCGGAAGCTGACCGTCGTTTTCACGTCCGTGGAGGAGGGACCATGGCGTATACGGGGATCACACTGGTAACCGGGGCCGCCGGATTCATGGGCAGCCATCTCGTCGAGCATCTCGTCTCCCTGGGTGTGCGGGTGCGCGCCACCGCCCGCCCGCGCAAGGACACTTCCTTCTTCGACCGCCTGGGCGTCGAGTTCGTCCCGGCCGACCTGACGAAACCGGAGACCCTGCCGCCGCTCTTTGCCGGCGGGGTGGACCGGGTCTTTCACTTAGGCGCCATCTGCAATTTTTCCACCCCTTACGAGAAGCTCCACCCCACCAACGTCACGGGCGTGGAACACCTGACGGGGCTGGCCCTGAAGGCCGGCGTGAAGCGGTATGTCCACGTCGGGTCCACGAGCGTCTATGGGCCGTACCGGGGCGTCCCCTTTCGCGAGGATGCCCCCCGGACTCCGCAGGACGACTACGGCCGCAGCAAGCGGGACGGGGAGGACGTCGTCTGGCGGCGCATGAGGGAGGGGCTGCACGCGGTCATCACGCGGCCCTGCACGGTCTACGGACCCCGGTGCAACGACGGGGCCGGGAAGGCCTTTTCCCGCCCCTCGTCCATCGCCGCCATCCCCGGGCACGGCCGGCAGCGCCTCTCCAACATCCGCGCCGAGGACGTGGCCGCTGCGGTGGAGTATCTCTCTCACCGGGACGAGGCCGTCGGCCAGGCCTACAACATCGCGGAGGACACCTACCCGACCGTCAGGGAGGCCCTCACCCTGGCGGCGAAGACCTTCGGCACGAAACCGCCCACCCTTCATCTCCCCCTGGGGCTGCTCAAGATTGTGTCCCGGATCGACGGCCGGCTGGCCGCCCGCAGGGGCCGCATCCCCGACCTGGAATACGACGCCGTCTGCTATCTCTATGACGACTACATTGTGGACAACACGAAGCTCAAGGCCGCAGGCTACCGGCTGATCTACCCGGACTTCCGGTCCTCCATGGAGCAGCTCAAGACCTGCGGAGCGGCCGCGGGAGGCTGACGCCCGGCCCGCAGCGGCGCAGGGGAACGGAACGGTTCCGGGACGAAGTGAACGCTCAACGGTCAAGGAGGGAAGAGCATGGGACAGGTGGTCGTCATTACCGGTCTGGCCGACGGGATGGGGCGGGAAGTGGCGAAGATCCTCGCACGGGCCGGCGATACGGTAGCCGGGTTTGACGTTTCCGCGGAGGGCATCGCCTCCCTGGAGAAAGAGCTGGGCGAAATTTCCGGAACCGCCGGGAAACACTATCTCGTGCCGCTGGACATCACAGACCGGCCGGGAATCCGGCGCTTCCGGGACGAGGTCCTGGCGAAATACGACCGGGTGGACACCGTCCTGTCCAACGTGGGGATCGGCTTTTTCGGTCCCTTCGAGGAGGTCAACCTGGAGGCGGCCCTCAAGTGCCTGGAGATCAACGTCATCGGAGCCGCGGCCGTCTTCCAGGCCTTTCTGCCGGCCCTCCGCGGGCAGGGGAAAGGCAAACTGATCGCCATGTCCTCCCTGGTCGGCCAGATTCCGTTCCCCTTCGAGTCGATCTATTCGGCCAGCAAGTTCGCCATCGAGGGGATGGTCATGTCCCTCCGGTACGAAGTGGAGCCCTTCGGCATCCGGGTGGCCCTGATCGAGCCTGCCCAGGTATCGACGTCCTTTGCCGCGAAGATCCACAAGCTGCCCCCGGAAGGCTCGCCATACCGGGAGCGCGCCCACCGCTTCATTACCCGCGACAACGTCCTCATCAAGACGGCGCCGACGCCCATCGAGGCGGCCGAAAAGATCGCCCGGATCGTCCGGCAGGACCGGCCGGCCTTCCACAACCAGGTGGATTTCATGAGCACACTCTTTCTCTTCCTGAACCGGATCCTGCCCGTCGGCGTCCGCGACGCGATCCTCCTGAACCACATGGACATTAAATAGGGGGGACTTATGAGCTATACGTTCGATCTGCCGACCAAGATCATCATTGGCGAGGGATGTTCCGGGCAGCTGGGCGGGATCGTGTCCGGCAGCGGAGCCCGGCGCGTCCTCTGTGTCTGCGACCGGGGCGTCGAGGCTGCGGGAATCGTCGCTCCGCTGATTGAAACGATGGAGGCCTCGGGCCTCAAGGTTGAGCGATTCAACGGGGTGTTGCCGGATCCGCCCCTGGATATGATCGAGGAGTGCACAAAAAGGGCGGTGGACATGAAGCCGGATGCCTTCGTGGCGATCGGTGGCGGCAGTTCCATCGACACGGCAAAGGCCGTCAACGCGAACCTGACCAACCCGGGGACGTTGAAGGAGCATGCCATTCTTCTCAACGGCCTGAAGGTTTTATTCGCCCCTGTTATCTCCGATTAAACTTCCCC
>CAZXMK010000125.1:6414-8559 GCA_964641935.1 uncultured Syntrophaceae bacterium | reverse complement strand
GGAGCTCCTCCCGGACCGTCTCCTTGAGCAGGCCCTGCTGGTGGCGGCTGAGGCGCTCCTGCAGCTTCTCTTCCTTGAATCGCCGCTGGGCTTCGAGAGTCCGGAAGCGGAGCAGGGCCGGGGAGACCTGTTTCCGGTCGATCCGCAGGCAGAAGAGGGCCAGGTGCCCCCGCACGGGTGGGTAGCGGCTGAAATCCCGGTCCAGGATGTCCTCCAGGCCGGTCCATCCGATCGTCTTTTCCTCCGAGCGGGAGAGGGCCTCCCGGAAGGAGAAGGACCGCAGCCGGTCCGTCAGGACTTCCGGATCCGGGGGCGCCGACGCCTCGCGGGCCGGCCGGAACAGGGAAAAAGTGAGGGGACCTTTCTGGATGGGCATGGGAACCTCCGGAGCGGATTGATCGGGACGGGTGCGGGAAGGCCGGATCGTCCCGTCGGCCGGACGGACCAGCCGGCCGCCTCTGTAGCGCACCCGCCGGGGCCTGTCAAGGCGCGGGCGGCCGTTGAATTGCCCGTGGACAACCGCACGCTTTTGTGATAGCCATTCATCCAATCTTTCCGATAGGATCGGAGTTCAGACCCCCATGTCCATCCGCAAAATCGGCATCGTCGCCAACACCGACAAGGAACGCTCCCCCGAGTACGTCGCCGGGCTTCGGGACTGGCTGTGCGGGCGGGGTCTCGAGGTGCTCCTGGACGAGGGCATCGCCGAAAAGATCAACGGCGTGAGCGGCTTTTCACGCAAGGAGCTGGCCGCCCGGGCGGACCTCCTCGTGGTGTTCGGCGGCGACGGGACCATGCTGCGGACGGCCCGCTCGGTGGCGGAGTTCGACATCCCCATCGTCGGGATCAACACGGGCGGGCTGGGTTACTTGACGGAGGTGAATCTCAACGAGATGACCGAGGCCCTGGAGCGGATCCTCCGGGGCGACTTCTCCACGGAGAAGCGGATGATGCTCGACGCCCTCATCCGCCGCCAGGGGCGGGATCCCGTCCGGGAAAGCCACATCCTCAACGACGTGGTCATCAACCGGGCCGACCTGTCCCGCATCATCGAGCTGGAGACGGCGGTGGACGACCGGTATCTCACGACCTTCAAGGCCGACGGCCTCATCATCGCCACACCGACGGGCTCCACGGCCTATTCCCTCTCGGCGGGAGGGCCCATCGTCTTTCCCGAGCAGGACTCGATCATCCTGAACCCGATCTGCCCGCACACCCTGTCCAACCGTCCCATCATCCTTCCCGACTCGGCGGTGATGAAGGTCACCCTCTGGTCGAAGGAGGCCGGGGCCACCGTCAGCCTGGACGGCCAGACCACGTTTACCCTGAGGGCCGGGGACTCCATCACGGTCCAGAAGTCGCCCTTCGTGACGACCCTCGTCGCCTCCCCCCACCGGGATTACCTGGAGATCCTCCGGACCAAGCTGGGGTGGGGGGTGGGACCGGGGCGCGAAAAACCCCTTCCATAGCCGGGAGAGCCCGAAACGGGATCATGCTTGCCGAGCTCTGCATCCAGAACTTCGCCATCATCGATACGCTGAAGATCTCCTTTCACCCGGGCCTGAACGTCCTGTCCGGCGAGACCGGGGCCGGGAAGTCCATCATCGTCGGGGCTCTCAGTCTTCTCCTGGGGGACCGGGCCTCCTCCGAAATGATCCGGACCTCCGCGGAGGAGGCCGTCGTGGAGGCGGTCTTCCAGGTCGCCGACAACGGGGACCTGGCCAAGCGGATGGCCGGGATGGGGATGGACATGGCTGACGAGCTGGTGATCCGGCGGAGCGTCTCCCGCGGCGGGAAGAACCGCATCCACGTCAACGGCCACCCGGTGAACCTGTCCATGCTGGCGGCCCTGGGCGAGTGCCTGGTGGACATCTGCAGCCAGCACGAGCACCAGGTTCTCCTGAATCCGGAGCGCCACCTGGATCTGCTGGACGCCTATGCCGGCCTGGCACAGGAGCGGGAGGCCTTCGGGGCCCTGTACGACGAGCACCAGGCCGTCCTGGCGCGGCTCCGGGAGATCGAGGGGATCCGAAAGAGGCGGCGGGAGCGGGAGGAGTGGCTGCGCTTTTCGATCCGGGAGATCCGGGAGGCGGCGCCGCTGCCGGGGGAGGAGGACGCCCTCCGGAACGAGCGGCAGGTCCTCGG
>CAZXMK010000125.1:3521-6314 GCA_964641935.1 uncultured Syntrophaceae bacterium | reverse complement strand
GTCCTGGCCCGGGCGGAGGAGATGGAGCGGGAGCTGGAGGGCATCTCCAGGATCGAGGAGGACGCGGAGCAGAAGACCCGCGAGGAGGAGCGCCTGCGCGGGGCCGTCGAAGAGCGGGCCCGGACGCTGACGGAGCGTCGCCTCCGGGCGGCCCCCGGCCTTCGGGAGTGCCTGGAGGAGGAGATCCGTGCCCTGCGAATGGATCCCGCGCGGTTCGAGATCCTGTTCCGGGGACCGGAGAATCCGCAGGAGCGGACCATCGGCCGGCGGGGCATGGACGACGTGGAGTTTCTCCTGTCCACGAACGTCGGGGAGGAGCCGAAGCCGCTCCACCGGATCGCGTCGGGCGGGGAGCTGTCCCGCATCATCCTGGCGATGAAGAAGGTCCTGGTCCGCGGTGCGTCCGTGGGGACGATCGTCTTCGACGAGGTGGACAGCGGCATCGGCGGCGCGACGGCGGAGGTGGTGGGGGAGCGGATTCGCGATGTCTCCGGGGTCCACCAGGTTGTCTGCATCACCCACCTTCCCCAGATCGCCTGCTTCGCCCAGCGCCATTTCCGGGTCTCCAAGGCCCTGGCGGAGGAGCGGACGGCCTCCCGGGTGGAGGTTCTTTCCGAGGAGGAGCGCCTTGAGGAGGTGGCGCGGATGCTGGGCGGCGTAAGGATCACCGAGAAGACCCGGGCCCATGCCCGCGAAATGCTGGGCCGTGCCGCCGGAAAGGCCGGGTGAGGGGCCGCGGTCGGAGGTTTACAACGGCGGTCCCGCGTGGTAGAAGGGCACACAAAATTTTCCGCTCCGGCAGGCCGGGGCGGTCCTTTCGAGAGGGGAATCCATGGGAAGACACAAGAAGGCCGAGCGCAAGAAAGAGTTGGACCGGCGGCGGAAACGGCGGAGAGAGAGCCTGAGGCTGCGCCGCAAGGAGGCGCTCAAGAACCAGGACGGAACCCTGAAAAAGGCGAAGTAGCGACCCCCGTTCGCACCGCCGGGCCGGAAGGACGGACATGTTGAGAAAGGCCCGCATCAGCGACGTCCGGACGATTCACCGCATGATCAACGTCTCGTCCGGCCAGGGAGAAATGCTCCCCCGGTCGCTCATGGACATCTACGGGAACATCCGGGATTTCTTCGTCTATGTCGATGACGACGGGGAGGCCCTGGCGGGCATCTGCGCCATGAACATCATCTGGGAGAATCTGGCGGAGATCCGTTCCCTCTACGTGGAAGAGCCGCTCCGCAAGCGCGGCATCGGGCGGGTGCTGGTGGAGGCGTGCATCTCCGAGGCCATCACCCTCGAGCTTTTCCGCATCTTCACCCTGACCTACAGGCCGGAATACTTCCGGACCCTCGGTTTCCGGGAAGTCGACCGGATGAGCCTCTCCGAGAAGATCTGGTCGGACTGCTTCCGCTGTCCAAAATATCCGGACTACTGCGACGAAGCGGCTATGATCATTGAACTCTGATCGCCGCCGGGGCGCCCGGCCCGTCCTCCTGATCCTGATCCTCTGCATGGCCCTTACCGCCTGCAGCGCCCGCAGGGAAGCGCAGGCGCTTTCCCCCCCGGCGCTCGCCCCGCATCCGCCCGCCCAGGCCTGCACCTCCCCGGCGCTGGAGCCGGTCTCCTGGGACTCCATCCCCGTCCTCGAAGACGACATGGATCTTCCTTCCCTGAAGCTTGCCGTCGAGAGAAGCCAGGCCTATTACGGCCGCAACGGCATCGGTCCCGTCCGCATCGGTGCGGAAAGCCGCTCCCCCGCGGAAATGAGGGAGGCCCTGCGGGAGCTGATCTCGATCCTGGAAGCGAGCGGGTCCCCGGAGGAGAAGCGCGGCCGGATCGCCGAACGATTCGTCCTGTACCGGGCGGTCGGCTCGGACGGCCGCGGGACCGTCCTTTTCACGGGCTACTACGTTCCCAAGATGGAGGGATCCCGCGAGCCGACGGAGCGCTTCCGGTATCCCGTTTACGGGGTGCCGCCGGAGGCCAGGGCGGCCGCATCCGCCGCCGGGACGAACGGCAGCCGGAAGGCTTTCCCGCTCTGGAGCCGCAAGGAGATCGACGCTGACGGCGTTCTGAAGGGACGGGGGCTCGAGATCGTCTGGGTCGACGACCCGACGGAACTCTTTTTCCTTCACATCCAGGGCTCCGGCCGCATCCGTCTCCCCGACGGCGTTGTCCTGACGGTGGGATACGCCGGGTCCAACGGACGACCCTTCCGGAGCATCGCTCCGTATATCGCCGAGCAGGGGATCATGCCCCCGGGAAGCCTTTCCTACTGGAGCATCCGGGAGTATCTGAACAGCCACCCGGAGGAGCGGCAGGGAGTTCTCAACTGGAACGAGCGCTACATCTTCTTCCGGATTCTGGAGGGAGAGCCGGTGGGGTCCCTGGGGGTGCCCGTCACGGCGGGCCGGTCCATCGCCGTGGACCCGGGGTGCTTTCCTTCCGGGGCGGTGGCGTTTGTCCGCGCACGAAAACCCGAGGTGGATGAAACGGGGAAAACGAAGTGGACGCCCTTTTCCCGGTTTGTCCTCGCCCAGGACGCCGGGGCGGCCATCAAGGGTCCCGGGAGGCTGGACCTTTTCTGCGGGGCCGGGTACGAGGCGGAACGGAAAGCGGGGAGCCTCAAGGAGAAGGGGGAGCTGTATTTCCTCTTTCCCCGGCCGCGCTGAACAAGGACTGCCCGGTCCTCAGCGCCGGGAACGCCCCGTCCAGGTGTCGTTGGCGTCGGCCATCCCCAGCGCCGCGTTGAGCCAGTCCATGGCCTTGATCGGCAGGAGCACCTTCATCAGCGGCGT
>CAZXMK010000125.1:0-3421 GCA_964641935.1 uncultured Syntrophaceae bacterium | reverse complement strand
TTGCTGGCGCAGTAGGCCGAGAGGTTCGGGATCGCCAGGATGCCCCCGGCCGAGGCGAAATTGACGATATGCCCCTCTGCCCGGCGGATCATGCCCGGCAGGAAGGCTTTGCAGGTCCAGAACAGCGCTGTCAGGTTGACCCGGATCATCCTCTCGATGGCGGCATCGTCCAGGCTCATGAGCGGCGCGGCCGTCACGATCCCGGCATTGTTCACCAGGATGGCCGGGGGCTCCATGTCCGCTTCAATCCTGCCGGCCAGTTCGTAGACCGCGGCCCGGTCGGAGATGTCGCAGACGTAGCCCCGGCAGGGTCCGATCCGGCGGAGCTCCTCCTCCGCGGCCTGCAGGCTGTCGGGTTTGACATCCACCAGGGCCACGGAGCAGCCTTCCCGGAGGAGCTTTTCCGACAGGTCCCGGCCCATGCCCATGCCGGCGCCTGTCACGACGGCCGTCTTTCCTTTCAGGTTCTTCATGGCAGTCCCCTTCCGCACCCCGGCATCGAGATCTGAATCACTCGGCCTCTGCGGGGTACATTTCTTCGATCACGTTCCGGTACTTTTCCTGGATCACCTTCCGCTTGATCTTGAGCGAGGGCGTCAACTCGCCCGTCTGTTCCGAGAAGGAGGTGGGGAGGATGCGGTAATACTTGATCGTCTCGACCCGAGCCAGGTGCTTGTTGACCTCCTGGACGTGGCGGTCGATGACCGGGCCGAATTCCGCCTTTTCGTACAGCTCTTCCGGATTGGTGAAGGCCACTCCTTCCTCTTTGGCCAGGCGGGCCGCCTCGATCAGGTTGAGCGTGACGAGGGCCGTCAGGTACTTCCGGCGGTCGCCGATGGTCACGACGTGCTCGAAGAGGGGGTCCTTCATGAAGAGCCCCTCGATGTTCTGCGGGGCGATAT
Organism: uncultured Syntrophaceae bacterium; assembly: GCA_964641935.1. Lineage (GTDB taxonomy): Bacteria > Desulfobacterota > Syntrophia > Syntrophales > PHBD01 > PHBD01. Next base: position 2,519 of record CAZXMK010000125.1, on the reverse strand, counting down.
TCTTTCCGCCGGCGGTGATGATCAGGTCCTTCTTCCGGTCTGTGATGATCAGGTACCCGTCCTCGTCGAGCCGTCCGATGTCGCCGGTCATAAGCCAGCCGTCTTCCGTGAAGGCCTGTCTCGTCTGTTCCGGCATCCGCCAGTATCCCCGGATGATGTTTCCGCCCTTCGCCAGGATCTCGCCGTCCGGGGCGATCCTGACCTGGTTGCAGGGAAGGGGGCGGCCCGTCGTGCCGTGGCGGTAGCTGCCGATGACATTCAGGCTGATGGGGGCGGTGCTCTCCGTCATGCCGTATCCCTCGATGACGAAGATGCCGGCGGAGTTGAAGAAATCGGCGATCTCCCGGGAGAGGGGCGCGCCGGCGGCGGTCATCCAGCGGACCCTGCCGCCCAGCCGCTCGTTCAGGTTCCGGTAGACGAGCCGGTAGGCGAGGCGGTACTGGAGGTCCAGGGCGAGGGGAATGGGTCTGTCGCGCTCTTTCAGGATGCTCACCAGGCCGCCGACCCGGGTCGCCCACTGGAACACCTTCTGCTTCCAGGGGGGCTGTTCCTTGACCTGGGCCAGGATCCGGGCATAGATCTTCTCGCAGACCCGGGGTACCGCCAGGACGATGGTGGGGCGCTTCGCGGCGATGTCGTCGATGATCGTATCGAAGCTCTGGGCGTAATGGGTCGTAATCCCCACCTTCATGCCATAAAAATGGCCGGCGATTCGCTCGAAGACGTGGGACAGGGGGAGGAACGGGACCGTTTCGTCCGTGTCGTAGGCCGGGACGCAGGTGTCCAGGGCGTCGAAGACCGCCAGGATGTTGCTGTGGCTGATCATGGCCCCCTTGGGGTGGCCCGTCGTTCCGGAGGTGTAGACGATGGTCGCCAGGTCCTCGACCTCGATGGCGTCGTTGAGCCGGTCGAAGAGATCCGGTTCGCGGCGGGCCATGTCGCGGCCCCGCTCCTGGAGGTCGCGGAAGGTCATGAGCAGGGGGTTGGACAGGTCGCACCCCTCCGGGTCGATGACGACGATCTTCTCCAGGGCGGGCAGACCCGGGACTTCCGGGAGGGTCTTGGCCACCACGGTCCTGTTTTCGGCGATGAAGATCCGGGACTCGGAATTGCCGATGATGTAGGCGATCTCGGGGCCCGGGACGGTCGTGTAAAGGGGGACCATGCAGACCCCGATGCCGAGGCTGCCCATGTCCGAGGCAACCCACTCGAGGCGGTTCTCGCTCAGGATGGCCACCCGGTCTCCCTTGCGGATCCCCAGGGAGTAGAGGCCGAGACCCACGGCCCGCGCGTTCTCGTGATACTCCTGCCAGCTCCACCCCTCCCACCGGCCGTTCCTGCGCTTCTCCATGGCGAGACGGTTTCCGTATCGTTTTGCCTGGTTTCTGAAGATCTGGGCCAGATTGGCCTTCATGGCGCTCCTCCCTCCTTATTGTCTGCCGCCGGGGACGGCAATTGGTTCAGGGAAGTCCCGGGCACGCATCCGTTCCGGACGGAACGGATCCGGCGGGACCGTGGAAAAAGGTACGGTGATGGTGAATGTGAACTTGAGGCAAGAAATTGCCAGACGCTGATTGATTTGTCAATCAACATCTTCGGCCTCGTGAAAAAATCTTGCAGACGCCGCGAAACTCAATGAGAAAGGGCCTTTTGGAAGGTCCGGGCAGAAACCTCGCCTCGCCGCGGCGGGGATTGGAATTGACGTTTCGGGCCTGGATGGGGTAGTTCAGGGAGCAGCCAGGGGACCGGCCTCATGGCGGGTCCGAAGAAGCCTCCCGGGATGCTTGTCCCGGGGTGCCGTTTCCGTTCCGTTTTCCCTCGGGAAAGCGAGGCACAAGAAAGAAGGGAGACAAGATGTTCGATCCAGCGAAATGCGACTATTGCGGAGAGTGCCTTGGGCGTTGCGCCTACATCGACTTCGACACCGCGGAGGGTGCCCGCCAGTTCGAGAAGCTGGTGAAGGGGGAATCCGTGGAGTGGCTCCGGAAATGCGTCACCTGCTTTGCCTGCAACGAATTCTGTCCCCGGGATGCCCGCCCCTTCGACCTGATCCTCCAGAGGATGGAGGCCCTGGGGGACTACGTGGACCCGAACCTGTTCAAGGCGATCCGGGACAAGTTCGCCGTGCCGGCGGGCTTCGAGCCGCCGAAGGTAAAGTCGCCCGTGCTGTCGGTGTGCACCATCGAGCCCGTCGCTCCCTGGGCCTTCAAGGGCTCCCTCTTCCGCGGCCTGGATGTCCTCAAGGGCCGCTTCTGGTTCTGCAACGTCCTGTTCCCCCACCTGGGCAACGAGACCGTGCTGGTTGAGGGCATCAAGCCGCTTCTCGACCGCTATGCCTCCCTGGGGGTGGACGAGGTGATCTTCGCCCACGACGACTGCTATGCCCTGATGGCCGACTGGGTTCCCCAGCTGGGCCTGAGCCTTCCGTTCAAGGCAACCCACCTCTTCGAATACCTTGCCCGTACCCTGAAGGAGCGCCGGTCCGAGATCCGGCCGCTGGGGATGAAGGTCGCCTACCA
>CAZXMK010000124.1:4967-8591 GCA_964641935.1 uncultured Syntrophaceae bacterium | reverse complement strand
AAGGAACCATGGCACTCGATGTCCGCGACATCGCCGCGGCGGCTGTCCGCAGCATCCGGCAGCTCGATACGGTCACCCAGAACATCGCCCACGCCAACACCCCGGGATTCAAGGCGATCCACCTGAGCTACGAGCTCCAGTCCAACCCGGTCTCCGGGTCGCAGGACCCCGGGCTGGAATACAAGCCGTACGGGCGGACGGATTTCTCGCCGGGATCGCTGATGAGAACCGGCGGGGCGCTCGATGTCGCCATTGAGGGTGACGGATTCCTGGCGGTGGAAACCCGGCAGGGAACGGCGTACATCCGGGGGGGCAGCTTCCACATCAACCAGAATAACGAACTGGTCACGTCGACGGGAGAGCGCGTCCTTGGAACCTCGGGTCCCATTACGATCGACGGGCACGATATCCAGATCGCCCAGGACGGGACGATAACCGTCACCGAGACCTCCGGAGACGGGGCAGTGGCCACGAATGTGGGCCAGCTCCGGGTGGTGACCTTCGAGCGGCCCCAGAACCTGAAAAAGCAGGGCGACAACCAGTACGTCGATCCCGGAAACGCGGGCATGCAGGTGATGGCGGATCCCCGGGTCGAGGGGCAGTCTCTTGAAATGTCCAACGTGAATGCCATCAAGGAAATGGTGAATATGATCGAACTGCAGCGCACGTTCGAAACCTACCAGAAGGTCATCCGGACGATGGCCGACCAGGACAGGCAGGCCACGAACCAGATCGGGAAAGTGGTCTGAAGATAAGGAGGAGCAGATGATTCGCTCGCTATGGATCGCGGCTACCGGCATGCACGCCCAGCAGCTGGAGCAGGATGTAATCGCCAACAACCTGGCCAATGTGAACACGACCGGGTTCAAAAAGTCCCGCATCGACTTCCAGGACCTGATGTACCAGGTGTCCTCCCAGTCGGGATCGGAGACCTCGACGGGGGTCCAGCTGCCTTCGGGCATCCAGGTCGGACTGGGCGTCAAGGCCGTCTCGGTGTCCAAGAACTTCAGCCAGGGCGACTACCAGCAGACGGGCAATTCCTTCGACTGGGCCATCGAGGGGAGCGGATTTTACCAGTTGGACAACAACGGCACCACGGTCTACACGCGGGCCGGGAACTTCAAGCTCGACAAGGACGGATACCTCTGCAATCCCGAGGGATTGAGACTGGTGCCCAATGTCCAGGTTCCATCGACCGCCGTCAGCTTCACCATCGACAGCGGCGGGACCTGGTCCTATTCGGACAGCTCCGGGGCCTCGACGACGGGCGGGCGGATCACCCTGGCGCGATTCATCAATCCGGCGGGTCTCACCAGCATGGGCCGCAACCTCTTCACCACCTCCAACAGCTCGGGCGATGCCATCGTCAGCAATCCCGGCGAAGAGGGATGCGGGACGATCACGCAGACGTACCTGGAACAGTCGAACGTCAACGTCATCGACGAGATGGTGAAGATGATCGCCGGCCAGCGGGCCTATGAAATCAACTCCAAGGCCATCCAGACGGCGGACGACATGCTGCAGGTGGCCAACAATATCAAGCAGTAAGGTGTCCCATGAACCGGGTAATGCGATTTTCCATGGTCTTCATCGCGGCGGCGATCGCTGTTCTTCTGTGTGCGTCTCCTCTTCCGGCGGCCGGAAAGACGGTCAAGATCGGGGCCGCGCAGATCCAGAACGACGTCCAACGCGCCGCCACAAGCCAGAACGCCTGGCCCAGGGGGACGGTCCGCATCCTTTTTACCAGTCCCGTCCAGGAGATGGAGGCAAAGGGGGAAAAAATTTCCCGGGAAGTCATTCCCGTACGGGGAAATCCCTTCCTCGGCCACGGGCAGTATGCTGTCCGGATCTACGACAACGGCGTATTCCTGGCGGAACAGAGGGTTTCGGTCCTGGTCGAGGTCCAGCGGGACGTCGTCCTGAGCACCCGTTCGCTCGGCCGCAACACCCGGCTTGACGGCGGGGACGTCCAGGTGGTGAAGCGATGGGTCCGGCGCATCCCGGCCCAGGCGGTAACGGACACCGAGAGCGTCGTCGGCAAGATGCTCCGGGTCAACGTGGCTCCGAACACGGAACTGACCCACTCGATGCTTCGCGAGTTTCCAGTCGTTCGAAAGGGAGCGCCCGTGCGGATCATCTATGAAAGCGGCCCGCTCTCCATCGCAACCCTCGGCGTGAGCGAGGAGGACGGACAGGACGGGGGCATGGTCCGGGTGAGGAATACCTCCTCCCGGAAGATCCTTCATGCCCGGGTGGTCGGGGATGCCACGGTTCAACTCGTATTTTAGGAGGTTCGCCATGCGGTTTCTTCCGGGACGCCGGACGACGGGATGCCTGTTGGCTTTTGTTTTCTGCGGGATGCTGCTGTCGGGCTGTTCGCTCATCACCAAGCCGGACGCGATCCTGTCGGAACCCATTCCGACGCCGGTTCACAGGGCGGCGCCGCCCCCGGCGCCTGCCGAGCCCGGTTCGATCTGGCCCGGTGCCAACAGCCACAACATGCTTTTTACGGACAAAAAGGCCGGTTACGTGAACGATATCGTGACCATCGTCGTGGAAGAATCCGCCGCCGGCGTCAACAAGGGAACGATCAACACCTCCCGGGACGGCAAGACGGAGATGGGTATCAGCGCCCTCCTGGGGATCGAGTCTTCCATTCTCCAGCGGAACGTGAACATGGGGGACTCCATTTCCGTCAGCGGCACGAGCTCCAACACGATGAAGGGAACCGGGGACACGAGCCGTGGGGGGACCCTCCAGGCGCGGATCACGGCCCGTGTCGTCAAGGTCTTCGAGAACGGCAACCTCTATATCGAGGGGAGAAGGATGCTGACGGTCAACGCGGAGGACCAGTACCTGGTGCTGAGCGGCATCATCCGGCCCGAGGACATCACGTCGGATAACACGATCTCCTCAAAGTACATCGCCGACGCGAAGATCGTCTACACGGGACGCGGTGTCGTGGACGAGAAGATGCGTCCCGGCTGGCTGAGCCGGGCCCTGGATTACGTCTGGCCCTTCTGACAGGAGAAAGATGATGCTGGATCGTAGAAGAACGTGGCAATGGATCGGAGCCCTTGTCCTGACGGTGTTTCTTCTTGCACCGGCGGCGGCATCGGCCGCCCGCCTCAAGGACATCGCGGCGATCGGCGGGGTCCGGGAGAACCAGCTTTTCGGTTACGGGCTGGTGGTCGGCCTCATGGGAACGGGGGACGACGTGAAGAACGGCTTCACCCGCGACACCATCGCGAACCTGCTGAGCCGCCAGGGGCTGGCCATGCGGGACAAGTCGTCCACCCTGAAGGCCAAGAACGTCGCCGCCGTCATGGTGACGGCCAATCTGCCCCGGTTCGCCAAGGTGGGGAGCCGCATGGACGTGACGGTCTCCTCGATGGGCGACGCCACCAGCCTGCAGGGCGGGACCCTGCTGATGACCCCCCTGAAGGGGGCCGACGGCGAGGTCTACGGCGTGGCCCAGGGGGCGGTGGCCATCGGCGGATTCAGCGCGTCGGGGGCGGGGGCCTCCGCCGTGAAGAACCAGACGAACGTGGGGATCATCTCCAACGGCGCCTCCGTGGAGAAGGAGGTCCGCTTCGATTTCGCGCACTCGAAAATGATGACCGT
>CAZXMK010000124.1:0-4867 GCA_964641935.1 uncultured Syntrophaceae bacterium | reverse complement strand
ATGATGACCGTGAACCTGTACCAGCCTGATTTCACGACGGTCAGCCGCGTGGCGGAGGCCCTGAACAAGGCCATCGGCGGGATGGACGCGAGGCTGAAGGACGCCTCCACCGTCGTGATCCACGTTCCGGCGTCCTTCAACGGCAACGTCGTGGCGCTGGCCACGGCCATCGAGAACATCGAGGTGAGCGTCGATACGCCGGCGGTGGTGGTTCTGAACGAGAAAACCGGCACCGTCGTCATGGGTGAAAACGTCCGGATCTCCACGGTGGCGGTGGCCCACGGTAACCTGAGCATCCAGATCAAGGAGACCCCTGTCATTTCGCAGCCGCTCCCGTTCGCGCCGCAGCCCGGGCAGGGAGCCCGACCGTTCGTGAACAAGAAGGACGGGACGATCATCGCGCCGGGCGGGCAGACCGTCGTGGCGAAGGACACTACGGTCGGTGTGACCGAGGAGAAGAGCCAGCTGATGCTGCTGCCGAGGGCCGTCACCATCCAGGAGATGGTCCAGGCCCTCAACGCGATCGGCGTCACGCCGCGGGACCTGATCACCATTCTTCAGGCCATCAAGGCAGCCGGGGCGCTCCAGGCGGAACTGAAACTCATCTGATTGATATAACTAAGGACACGGGAACATGGACAAGGCAACAGGGGTATCAATCCGGACTGCTGGAAATACAGCTGCTGGAAATGCAGCCCCTGGAAATACGACCAAGAAATCCGGCACCGCGGCGACGGATGCGGCGGCGGCCGCGCGTGACAAGAAGCTTCGCAAGGCCTGCGCGGACTTTGAGGCCGTCATGGCGTACCAGATGCTCAAAACCATGCGCAACACCGTTCCCGCGCTGAGTCCACTCAGCAGGTTCCCGGGGAAAGACACCTATGATATGATGATGGACCAGAAGGTCGCGGAGGAGCTCTCCCGGCGGGGAAGCGGACTGGGAATCCAGGATCTCCTCTACCGGCAGCTCAAGGGAAGAACCTCCCCCTGAGAGGAGGAATTTTTTTCCTAAAGTCGCGGCGCCTTTCAGCCGATAAGATAGACAAAATGAAGATCAGGGGCATCCCATGAAGATCAGCGACACGAACATGCAGACCACGCAGGGCATTTCCTCCTATGCCCGCGGCGAAACCGCCCGGCCCAACGCGGAGAAGCCGGCCGAGGGTGGGGTGGCGGTTCCCCAGGAGCGAATCGATCTTTCCGGAAAGGCTAGAGAGGTTCAGCAGTTGCAGAAGGCGGTCACCGAGGCGCCCGAGATTCGCGAGGACCGGGTGAACGAACTGAAATCGCGCATTCAAAACGGTACGTATCACGTCTCAGCGGAGGACATCGCCTCCAAGATCGTCGGCGATGCTCTGACGGACCTGATCCGCTGAGGAAAATTTTTCCCTGAAACAGCCCCCCAACGCCTCCCTAGGTCACAAGTTAAATGGTCTTGGGAGGCGCCTACCTTTCCGGGTGCCGATTGGATCGAGATTTCCATCCCGGCCGCCCATTTCGATCTTCCTGGTACGCCCCTTGCAAAAGGCTGAATAGACCCCGGTGATCCGGGTGATCCGCCGGGAGATGCAAGAAGACGGACAAAGGGGGTCGATGGAGCAATGAACGGTCTTTCCCTTGACGATGCCGGGCAGAAGAAGCGTTTCCTGGAGGTTCTCCCCCTGCTGATCGCCAATCTGCGAGACGAGTTGCGGAGAATCGAGGCCCTCCATGCCTGCCTGCTCCGGGAAAAGGAGATCCTCTGCGGCGGATCCCCCCAGGCCCTGGCGCAGAGCAACAGCGACAAGGAACAGGCTCTCCTGGACCTGGAGGCAACCCGCTCCCTCCGTGCGTCCCTCCTGATGGAATTATCCGATCTTTCAGGCATTTCGTCGGATCAGATGTCCGTCCGAATGCTGGCCTCCCTGGCGCCGCCAATGGCCCGGCGAGAGCTGACGACCCTCGGCCAGGCGCTCCGGAAACTGGCGGAAACCATCCGGATGCTCAATGACCGCAACCGCGGACTCATCGAAAACTCACGCCAGCACGTAAAAAGCTGGCTCACATTTCTTCTCAGCGCGGCCACCACCGCTCCCTGTTATGCAAATTCGGGGGACATCCCCCAGGCGGGGATCAAAGGGCGGTTCTTCCGCACGGAGGGTTGATCGATGGCAATCAGTTCCCTGCTGACCATTTCCCGGGATGCCCTGATGACCTACCAGGGGGCCATCTCCGTCACCGGCTCCAACATCGCGAACGTCAACAACGCCAACTATACCGTCCAGAGGGCGAATATCTCGGCGCGCACCCAGCTTTCGTCCTTTCAGGAAGGGACCGGGGTCGATCTCACCAGCGTGACCCGGGTCTACGACCAGTACATCGGGAACCGGATCATCGACGAGACCTCGAACAGCGGATACTGGGACACCCGGAGCGGGATCCTCGGTCAGGTGGAGGTCCTCTACGACGAGACGGACACCGCGGGACTCACGAAGGACCTGGAGGTCTTCTGGGATTCCTGGTCCGATCTGGCTCAGAACCCGACGGGACTCGTGGAGCAGAACGCCGTCGTTGCGGCGTCGGACAACCTGGCCTCGAACATCCGGGACAAGTACCAGTCCCTCCAGACCATCCTGGCGGGCGTGAATGAAAGCATCGCCGGTACGGTGGACACGATCAATTCCCTGGCGGCCGACATCGCCGAGCTGAACCGGAGCATTGTCTCCGCTTCCAACAGCGGCGCCGGGGTGAACGAGTTGATCGACAAGCGGGACGCCGCGATCAGGTCCCTGTCGGAATTGATCCCCGTCCAGACCGTCGCGGATGAATCCGGCTCCGTCAGCGTGTTCCTGGCTGACGGCCAGATGGTGGCGGGCGGCGTTTCATCCCGGGAGCTCGCAGTAGGCGCCACCGGGGATGTGACCTTCAAGGGAAACACTACGCCGCTGGACAGCCTGATCACGGGCGGCAGACTGGGGGCGCTCCTGGAGCTCCGCGACGAGACACTTCCAGGATACATGACAAGCCTGGACACGCTGGCCTCCGCCGTCATCACCGAGGTGAACACGCTCCACGGCAGCGGCGTGGACCAGACCGGTGCAGCCGTGGTCGGGAGGCTGTTCTTTGCCAGCACCCCCGTCGGATCCTCGGCGGCCTTCACCATGTCGGTGGCCGGCGGGATCCTCAGCGACCCCACAACCATCGTGGCCTCCCAGGCCGTTGCGGGGGACGGGGCGGTGGCCATGGCCATTGCGGCCCTCCAGAACCAGGGCATCGTCACGAGCGGCACCCAGCAGGTAACCGCCGCCGAGTACTGGGCCTCCTCCGTATCGACGGTAGCGAAGGACATCTCGCTCGCCGGACAGAAGGCGGATCAGTCGGCCGCCGTCATGACCCAGCTCGAAAGCCAGCGGGCAAACGTGTCCGGCGTATCCCTGGACGAGGAAATGATCTACCTGATCCAGTACCAGCTGGGCTATTCCGCCGCCGGTCAGCTTTGCAGCGCGGCCCAGGAGATGCTCGATACCCTGATGGGCATCGTACAATAGGAGGCGGTCCCATGTCGCTGCGCATAACCGACGGAATCCGGTACCAGACCATGCTGGCCAACATGAGGACGGCCCAGAAGGGGACGGGGGACATCGTCGAACAGCTGGGGACGGGTAAGCGGATCAACCATCCCTCCGACGATCCCGCGGGTGCACAGATCCTGATCGAATGGAGCTCCGCCCGGAGCGAGATCGCCCAGTACCAGGACCAGATCTCCTCGACGAACCTCTGGCTCGAGACGACCGACCTGGCCCTGGGGCGCGTGGAGGCCCTCGTCGAGCAGGTCGCAGACCTCGCGGCGGGAAATGTCTCGTCCGGTTCCGGGGAAAGGCAGGCCGCCATCGATACCATTGAGGCGGTCCGGACGGAGCTGTTGAGCCTGGCAAACGAAAAATGCGGAGACCGCTATCTCTTTGCCGGGACAAACGCCGATGAAGCCGCCTTCTCCGTCGCGACGGACGCCTTCGGCAACAGGACCTACACCTATGAAGGCAGCGGCGACGGCCTCACCGTTGCCGTCGGCAGGCAGGCGACCCTGGAGTACAGCACCCCGGGGAGCGACGTATTCTACGAAAGCGGCAAGAGCGTCTTTCGGATCCTGGAGGACCTCTCGACCGCCCTCACGAGCGGCGATCCCGCCGCCATCGGCCAGGCCGCGGACGATCTCGAGGCGCTTTCGACCCGGGTCCTCGAGGCCCAGTCCATCAACGGCGTCCGGCAGGATCGGCTGGAGTCGGCAAAGGCATACCTGACGAACCTCGACGCGAGGCTGGCCGACCTGGTGGACAAGACCGAGACCGCCGACACGGCGGAGCTGGCCGTCCAGTTCAGCCAGCAGGAACTGGCCCTCGAGGCCTCCTACAAGCTGGCGTCCCGGGTGGGAGATCTCTCCATCCTGGATTTCATGAAATAGCCTCTTTTCTTTATCTCCTTTATTCCCTCGCTTTTCCCTCCACCCGGCTGTCCAGGCCCCCCTCCCCACACCGTGGTGAAGCACCAACATGCCGTTTTTGCAGAGTTAAATTCCTGATAAATTTTTTCTCAAGTTTCGTCCCCACCATGTCGATAAGAAGATCAAAAGGAACGGTGAGTCAACCAGTCAAGATCACGGATAACCGGAAAGGAAAGGGAGAGGAGGTGGCGGCAAGGAAATCCGAATGATTTGACAGCGGCGGGAGCGGGTCCGGACGGATCCGGGACGGTCAACCATCCATTCAGAATAATTTGAAAAACCGGCGAGAACGCCGGCCCCAAAACCCAGAAAAGGAGAAAAACCAATGTCTTCCAACTCGATTCAGTTAACAACGGGAATGAGGAACACCCTGCTGAGCCTTCAGCA
>CAZXMK010000123.1:0-8608 GCA_964641935.1 uncultured Syntrophaceae bacterium | reverse complement strand
GGTGGCGGAGCTCCGGAGCGTGATGCCCGGTGAGCTGACCCTGGAGCAGATCGACGACGTCTTCCGGGACCTCCGGCTGGCCGGCTGCCTGGTGGTGGACCTCTTTGGCGGCGAGCCGACGCTCCGGAAGGACCTGTTCGAGATCATCCGGCGCGGGAAGTCCTCCGGATTCATGATGTCCCTGGAGACGAACGGCTGGCTCCTGGACGGGGCCTTCGTCCGGGGACTGGAAGCGGCGGGCCTGGACCAGATCTACCTCAGCATGGACGATTATCGCCCGGAAGAGCACGACCGGCGGAGAGGGAAGGCGGGGAGCTTCGAGCGGGCCGTCCGGGCGCTGGAGCTGAGTGCGGCGACCTCCATGGCCGTGCATGTCTCCATCGTGCCGCAGACGGCCGAATTCTTCACCGGCGGCGACATGAACCGGTTCATGGCCTTCGTCCTTGAGAAGGGAGCCGGGAAGGTGCGGCTCCTCCTGCCCCGCTTTTCCGGCCGGTCGGCCCGTCCCGACGGATCCCCCTTTGCCGCGCGCCGGGAGCGGGATCTCTTCGCCTGCATCGCCCCGGAGTACGCCCCCCACATTTATGTTCACACGCCGGGGACGCCGGTGGGGGAGACGAACAAGTGCACGGCCAAGAACATCTTCTGCCACATCATGAGCAACGGCTGGATCGCCCCCTGCCCTTACCTTCCCCTCATCTTCGGCGACGCAACGCGCGAGTCCGTGGTGGAGGTGTTCGAGCGGATGCAGTCCCACCCGCTGGTGAGGCTGGGCGGCGACACCTGCCCGATGCGGAACCCCGACTACATCGAGGAGCACATCCGGCCGATGGGCGCGGGGCGTCCTTTCTATGCCATTGCCTCGGAAAACCAGGTGGATCTCGGTGCCCCCTGCCCGCCGGACTGCCGGGGCTGCGATGTCGCAGGAAGGCCGTCGCGCAGGCCCGTCGAGGCGGTGATCCGTGACCTTCAGGCCGTGGATCCGAACTACCGGAGCATCGAGTTCTACGGCGGGGATGCGCTGCTCCGGGCCGATCTGATCGACATCCTCGGCCGGGTTCCCGCCAATGCGGATATCCGCCTATGGACCACGGGAAACTGGCTGCCGGAGGATCCGGGGTTCCGGGAACGGCTGGGATCTTTTCCCGTCCGCGCGATCCGGGTGATGATGCCTCTTGACGCTGCGGGGACTCCGGGCGGCCTGGGACACGCCCTGGGACGGATCCGGTCCTTGCAAAGGCTGGGCATCCCCGTCCATCTGTACATGCCGGCCGGCGCCCCGGCGGAGGCGCACCGGGTGGCGGCCGAAAACGCGATCGGTCTGGGGGTGGAGCGGATTTATCTCTTTCAACGCGATCCGGCGGCGCCCCTGCCGAACGCGGTCGCCTGTTTCGGCAGGGCCTTGGGACGGGCGCGGCTTGCCTGGGCCGCCCGACCATGAAAAGACGCGAATTTACGGAACGATGTCCGATTGTGGCGCAAGCCGGGGGAATTTTTCGTTGTATTTTGGAGGACGGATAGGTATACGGCCATACTGATCATCCGGACACACCCGGCCTTCGCGCCAAGGAATCATCGGCGGGGGCCGCAGGAATCCACGCCGGGAGGATAGGTTCCGAAATGCAGGAAATCTTGACGGCCGTCACCTACCTGGTGGTCTGGCTCCTCTGTGAGCGGGTCATCGGGATCGAGAGCGGGCTGGTGAACCTGATCATCTCGCTGGGGGCGGCCGTGGGCGTTTATGTCTTCATCGCCGTCCGGGAACACCGCAGGAAGAAGGAAAGCGAAGACCAGTAGCAGGCGCACGCGGATCCGAAAAGACCCGGTTGCTCGACGCTTTCATTGCCGGGAGTGTGTTCCCCGGCTTCCGAACGGAAGCTCGACAATAGCCGGCGTCCGGATTCACCGCCTCAATTCCCCGTCACGAGCACCTTCGCACCCCTGATTTTCCCTTCCTTCAACTCGACCAGAGCGCGGTTCGCCTCCGCCAGGGGGTACGCCTGCACCTCCGGCCGGATGGGAATCTCCGCCGCCATGGCCAGGAATTCCGCAATGTCCCGCCGGGCAACGTTGGCCACGCTCCGGATCTCCTTTTCCATCCAGAGATGCTCGGGATAATGGAGGGCGAGGAGGGCCTCCTTGTCGCCCTCCTCCTTGCGGATCGCGTTGATCACCAGGCGGCCTCCCGGGGCCAGGTTTCTCAGGGCCTCCACGACGGGCTTCCAGGCCGGGGTTGTGTCGATCAGCGCGTCCATCCTCTCCGGGGCGGTATCGGCCGTATCCCCCGCCCAGACGGCGCCCAGTTCCCGGGCGAAGGTCCGCTCCCGCGCGTTTCGGGCGAAGACGAAGACGGGCGTGTCGGGGAAGCGGTGCCGCACCAGCCGCAGCACCAGGTGGGCCGAGGCGCCGAACCCCGTCAGGCCGAGGCGCTGTCCGTTTAACAGGCCCGCCAGCCGGAGGGACCGCCAGCCGATGGCCCCGGCGCACAGGAGAGGAGCCGCCTCGACGTCGCTGAACGCGGGCGGCAGGGGATGGGCGAAGGCCTCCGGAACGGTCATGTATTCCGCGTACCCCCCATCTGCGTCCCGTCCCGTCGCCTCGAAGTCCAGGCACAGATTTTCGTTTCCCTCCAGGCAGAACGCGCAGCGGCCGCAGGCCCGGTAGATCCAGCCGACGCCGACGCGATCCCCGGCCAGGAACCGCTCTGCCCCCCGTCCGTGCCCGACGACCCGGCCGACCACCTGGTGGCCCGGGATCACGGGGAAGCGGGGCGGCGGCGTCCGGCCCTCGATCTCGTCCAGCTCCGTGTGGCAGACGCCGCAGGCGGAGACCCGGAGAAGGACCTCCCCGTCCGCCGGCTTCGGATCGGGAACATCCGCGGACTCCAGGGGCGTGGGGTTCTCACGGAGACTGGATATCCCCTTCAGGATCATCGCCTTCATGGACGTTTCTCTACTTTCCCTTCTTCATGGCCAGCTTGATGGCCGTGAAGAGCCCCTTTTCCCGGATGGCCTTCGCAGCAATTCCCCCGGGGGTGATCTCGAAGAACTTCTCCCCGTAGCGGGCGAGTTTTTCCTCATCCAGAACGATCCCCAGGCCGGGACCCTTCGGGAGCTCCACGGTGCCTTCGGGAGAGACGCGGATCGGCTCCGCCAGGATCCCGTCCCGGTATTCCGGGATCCAGGTGGGCGGTTCGTAAGGATACTCGAGAGGGTGCCTCCGGGGACTCGCGGCATAAAGATGCAGATTGACGAGGAAGCCGAGGCCGTTCGTCCAGGTGTGGGGGCTGAAGTCCAGTCCCCGTGCGGTGCAGGCGTCCATGACCTTCTTCGAGTCGCCGATGCCGCCGCCCATGGTGGCGTCGGGCTGGTAGATGTCGAAACTCCCCTTTTCCAGCATGATTTTGTACTCCTGCCAGCCGGCGTTGAGCTCCGCCCCGGCAATGGGTACGAGCGACTGCCGGCGGAGTTCCGCCAGTTCGTCCCAGGCGTACATGTCCAAGGGCTCCTCGAGCCAGGAGACGTTCAGGTCCTTGCAGGCCCGGGCAAACCCGATCGCCCGCTCGAGATCCCAGACCGGCGTCTTTTCGATGATTGTGACGGGCCAGCCCTGGTTGGCGTCGACGCCGATTTCCATCGTGTCGCCGACGACCCGGCGGACTGCCTCCACCTGGGCGATGTCCTCCTGGATCGTGGCGCCATGGACCCGGAGCTTCACCGTCCGGAAGCCCATCTCCCGGAGATGGAGCACCTCCCCGGCCCGCTGCGCCGGTGGATGGACCTCGCCGGTGGAGGCGTAGACGGAGACGGGCCGGCTGTCCGTGCCGCCCAGGAGCGCCCAGACGGGCTTTCCCTCCGCCTTGCCCCGGATGTCCCAGCAGGCCGCCTCGATCCAGTAATTCCGCCAGCCCAGGTAGCCGACCTCCCGGAGCCGCCGCCGGACCAGGTCGATGTCCGTCGGGTCCAGGCCGATCAGGTAGGGCCCGATGAGCCCGCCCAGGCCTTCCCGCTCCCGCTCGAAGGCCATGCCCGCCGCCAGGCCCTGGAGCCCCCCGTCGGTGGTGAGGCGGATCAGGGTGAAGCGGTTCACCGTCTGGGGATAGCCGGGAATCCAGGACGGCCAGAAGGGTTTGGGAAGGGGAACGGCCACGTGAAAGAGTTCGATGCGGTCGATTTTCATGGCAGGCTCCTTTCTATCAGGAGAGGGTGTGACCGATCATGCACCCGGCATGGCCGGCTGTTTCGAAAAGGGGCGAAACCGGGGACCGGCCGATCAGGGGATGCGCCCGATCAGTTCCGCCAACTCCTCCCGGTTGAACCGGTAAACGGTCCGGCAGAACTGGCAGCTCACCTCGGCCTCTCCCCGCTCCTCCAGCATCTCTTTCAGCTCCTGGACTCCCAGGCTGGCCAGCACCCGCTCGATCCGGCTGCGGCTGCAGGAGCACCGGAGCGTCAGGGGCTGCGTCTCCAGGATGCGGAACGGGATGTCGGAGAAGATGTCCCGGAGCAGGTCTTCCGGGGTTTTCCCCTCCCGGAGCAGGGCGGTTACGGGGGGCATCGCCTCCAGGCGGGAAGCGACGCGTTCCACCGCATCCGGATCCGGCGGGGGGAGCGACTGGACCAGGAATCCCCCGGCGGCCGACACGCGGCCGTCGGACTCCACGTACGTGCCCAGGGCGACGGCGGAGGGGATCTGCTCCGATTCGAGGAGGTAGTGGGCGATGTCCCGGGCGATCTCGCCGGACCGGAGGCGGACGATCCCCTGGTAGGGCTCCTTCAGGCCGAGGTCTTTCAGGACCGTCAGGAAACCGTTGGTTCCCAGGGCACCGGAGACGTCCAGCTTTCCGTCCCGGTCCGGCACATCGGCGCCCGGATTCTGGACGTATCCCCGGACGTGACCGTTCCGTTCGGCCTCCACCACGATCCTGCCCAGCGGGCCGTCTGCCTCGAACTTCAGGGCCACGCTCTGTCCCTCCTTGAGAAGGGAAGCCAGGAGCGCCCCGCCGGTCAGGGCCCTTCCGAGGGCGGCGGCGGCGACGGGGGAGGTTCCGTGACGGCTGGCGGAGCGGGCGGCCGGTTCCGTGGTGTCGCAGGCCAGGGCCAGAATTGCGCCGTCTTCGGAGATGGCCCGGACCAGACGGCTTCCTGCAGGTTCCTGTCGTGGAGATGGTTTTGCCATGATTTCCGCCGTGGCGGCAAAAGGCTTTTCGCGCCTCTCCGGGGGCTTCCGAGGGCGGCCGCCGCGCCTCGGGGATGTAACAAAAAAACCTTTACGTTGCAAGTGGTTGTTCTTCCTCGGGGGGTGTACATCCGGGTTCCCCGGGGGGGTGAAATCGACTTGACAGAACGCCCTAATCATGGTAGCGGCACCGACGGTTCAGCCCCTGTCAACAGGTGGCTGGGTGTCAAACATGTTCTCTCAATAAGGTCCGCATTCCCGCCCATTTCAGATTCAGGATCTTCCCCGGGCGCGATGACGGGACGGACGCAAACATTCTGAGATATCCCGAGGTGGTGTCCAGTGGCTCAATCAAGCGAAAAAATCGGTGCGGTCATGGTAGTGGGATCCGGTATCGCCGGCATTCAGGCGTCCCTGGATCTGGCGAACTCAGGCTTGAAGGTCTACCTGGTGGAAAAAGGGATCAGTATCGGCGGCGTCATGGCGCAGCTGGACAAGACCTTTCCCACCAACGACTGTTCCGCCTGCATCCTCTCCCCGAAATTGGTGGAAGTGGGCCGCCATCCCAACGTGGAGATCCTCACCCGGCGGACCGTGGAATCCGTCGAGGGCGAGCCGGGCCGCTTCAAGGTGCGGATGACCAAGGCGCCGCGCTTCGTCGATCTCTCCAAGTGCACCGGCTGCGGCGACTGTGCCAACGTCTGCCCCATCTCGGTCCCCTCCGACTTCAACGAGAACCTGAGCGAGCGGAAGGCCACCTACCGGCATTTCCCCCAGGCCATTCCCAGCGGCTTCGCCATCGACAAGATCGGAACGTCCCCCTGCAAGGCGAACTGCCCGACCCACATCAGCGTCCAGGGATACGTCGCCCTCATCGCCACGGGGAAATTCAAGGAAGCCCTGAAGCTCATCAAGAAGGACAACCCGTTCCCCATCGTCTGCGGCCGGGTCTGCAACCATCCCTGCGAGACGGCCTGCATGCGCGGCAAGGTGGACGAGCCCATCGACATCATGCACCTGAAGCGCTTCGTCGCCGACCTGGACCTGAAGGACGAGACCCGCTACATCCCCGAGAAGAAGGAGAGCAAAGGGAAGAAGGTGGCCATCGTCGGCGCCGGGCCCGCGGGCCTCACCTGCGCCTACTACCTGGCCGCCGAAGGCTACGACTGCGAGGTCTTCGAGTCCCTGCCCGTCGCCGGCGGCTGGCTCGCGGTGGGCATCCCCGAGTACCGTCTCCCCAAGGACGTCCTGCGGGCCGAGATCAAGGTCATCGAGGACCTGGGGGTCAAGATCCACTTGAACAGGCCTGTGGGCAAGGATCTCCCCTTCGCCCAACTCCAGAAGGACTTCGATGCCGTCTTCATCGGCTGCGGCACCGTCAACAGCAGCAAGCTGAACATCCCCGGGGAGGACATGCAGGGCGTCATCCACGGCGTGGACTACCTGAAGCGGGTGAACCTGGGCGAGAAGGTTTTCCTGGGCGACAAGGTCGCCGTCGTTGGCGGCGGGAATGTTGCCATGGACGCCGTCCGCACGGCCATCCGTACGGGCTCGAAAGACGTTTTCATCCTCTACCGCCGGTCCCGGGCCGAGATGCCCGCCTCTCCGGAGGAGATCGAGGAGGCCCTGGAAGAGGGCATCAAGATGGAATTCCTCGTGGCCCCCAAGCGGGTCGTCGGGGAGAACGGAAAGGTGACGGGCATCGAGTGCACCCGGATGGAGCTGGGTGAGCCCGACGCCAGCGGCCGCCGGCGCCCCATCGAGATCAAGGGCTCCGAGTTCGTCGTACCCTGCGACGCCCTGATCCCGGCCATCGGCCAGGAGGCGGACCTCGATTTCGTGCCTTCCGAGAGCGGCATCTCCATCAACAAGTGGAAAAACTTCGACGTCGACGCGGTCACCTTCGCGACGAACGTCCCCGGCGTCTTCGCCGGCGGCGACGTGGTCACGGGTCCCCAGACGGTGGTCAAGGCCGTCTTCGCCGGGAAGGAAGCGGCTGTGTCCATCGACCGGTATCTCCAGGGCGAGGACATGGCGGCCGGCCGGGCGAAGGACTGGACGAAGGATCTGGCCGACAAGGCCGACGTGAGCGCCGTTCCGAAGGCTCCCAGGGCGAAGTATCCGCACATGAAGCCGGACGAACGGAGGACCAACTTCCAGGAAGTCGGCATCGGCTTCGGCGAGGAAGAGGCCGTCCGCGAGGCCCAGCGCTGCCTGGCCTGCGGCATCTGCTCCGAGTGCTATCAGTGCGTCGACGCCTGTATCGCGAAGGCGATCAACCATGACGATACCTTCGAGGAAGAGACCATCGAGGTCGGGGCCGTCATCGCCGCTCCGGGCTTCGAGACCTTCGATGCATCCATCCGCGGCGAGTATGGATTCGGCACCTACGCCAACGTTGTGACGGCGATCCAGTTCGAGCGCATCCTCTCCGCGTCGGGTCCCTACTTCGGACACGTCCAGCGCATCTCCGACGGCAAGGAGCCCCGGAAGATCGCCTTCATCCAGTGCGTGGGATCCCGGGACACCTCCTGCGGCAACAGCTGGTGCTCCTCCGTGTGCTGCATGTACGCCACAAAGGAGGCCATCATCGGCAAGGAGCACGCCAAGGACCTGGAGCCGACCATCTTCTTCATGGACATCCGGGCCCACGGCAAGGACTTCGACCGGTTCGTCAACCGGGCGAAGAACGAATACGGGATCCGCTACGTCCGCTCCATGCCCTCCAGTGTGAAGGAGCTCCAGCAGTCCAAGAACCTGCTGATCAAATACGTGACCGAGGACGGCAAGCTCGTCGAGGAAGAGTTCGAGATGGTGGTTCTCTCGGTGGGCCTGACGCCTCCCCCGGAGTCGGCACAGCTGGCCAGGGCCCTCGGCATCGACCTCGAGGAGCACGGGTTCTGCCGGACCGCCCTCGAGAATCCTGTCGAGACCACCCGGAACGGCGTCTTCGTCTGCGGCGCCTTCGGCGGACCCAAGGACATTCCCGAGACGGTCATGGAGGCGTCGAGCGCAGCGGCCTGCGCCGCCGGCCTCCTGTCGGAGCGTCGGGGGACGATGATCACCGAGGAGGAGCTGCCCCTGGAGTCGGACATCCGCGGGGTCGGTCCCCGGACAGGTGTTTTTGTCTGCCACTGCGGCATCAACATCGGCGGCGTCGTCAACGTTCCGGAAGTCGTCGAGTACGCCAAGACCCTGCCCAACGTGGTCTTTGCCACGGACAATCTCTTCACCTGCTCCCAGGACACGGCCGTGAAAATGGGTGAGGTCATCAAGGAGCAGAACCTGACGCGCGTCGTCGTCGCCTCCTGTTCCCCCCGGACCCACGAGGGGCTCTTCCAGGAGAACTGCGAGAAGGCGGGGCTCAACCGCTATCTCTTCGAGATGGCGAACATCCGGGACCAGGATTCGTGGGTCCACATGCACGAGC
>CAZXMK010000122.1:0-8631 GCA_964641935.1 uncultured Syntrophaceae bacterium | reverse complement strand
TCAGGGCGACGCCGATCGCGGCAATGGCGATGACGCCGTTCATGGGATTGCCCCGGCCGACGAGCTTCAGGATCCCCTCGGCGATGGCCCGGGCAGCGCCGCTGTCCTCCATGACCTTGCCGAAGAGGGACCCCATCAGGAAGATGAGGTAGAATTTCCCCGCGTAACTGACAAAACCCTTCATGTACGGTCCCATGAGGGTCGGAAGGATGTCCAGGCCGGAAAAGACCGAGACGAAAATGACGGCCAGAGGGGCCAGGATGATGATGTGCCATCCCCGGAGGGCAAAGACCACGATGAAGGCCAGGGAAAGCACGATGCCGATGATACTGAGGGTACTTGGATCCATGTGCATCTCTCCTTTCTTTGAATTGCTCTGGCGTACGTTTTAGGAGAGATGAGCAGGAAAGAACAATGGGGGGCGACCCCCATTTCTGGGGGGCCGCCCCCCATTCTGTGATGGCAGGGGGAAGGGTCAGCCTTCCCAGAGGTCCGGGTCGGCGACGCCGATCTTGATGGCGTACTTCAGGAGCTCAAGCCGGTCGTGGATGCCCAGCTTGTTCATGACACTTGTGCGGTGCTTCTCCACCGTCTTGGCGCTGACGCACAGGACGTCGGCGATGCGGGCGGTCGAGTTTCCCTCCACGACGAGACGAAACACCTGCTGCTCCCGTTCCGTCAGGAGCTCATAGCCCTTGGGGGCGGGGGTTTTTTCCCGGCTCCGGACGTAGCTGCCGATGACGTCCGCCCGGATCTTGGAGCTGAGAAAGTACTCTCCCCGGTGGGCCGCCCGGATCGCCTCGATGATGTCCGAGCTCGGTGACGCCTTCAGGACATAGCCGATGGCTCCGGAGGCCAGGGCCTGATGGACGTAGCTTTCCTTGGCATGCATGGACAGGACGACCATCCGGGCGGAGGGCAGGGTCTCCCGGATCAGGCTGATCACGTCCAGGCCGCTGAGTCCGGGCATGCCGATGTCCAGTACGATGACGTCGGGATGATGGGTTTTTGTAAACTCCAGGGCCTGGCAGCCGTCTTCGGCTTCACCGATGACTTCCATGTCGGGCAGCGCGTTGAGCAACTGGCGCAGGCCCTCCCGGATGATGGCATGATCGTCGGCGATCAGGATACGGATCTTTCTCATGCGACGCCTCCCTCCTCGGGTATCTCCACCCGGACGGTTGTTCCCCGGCCGGGAGCGGAGGTGATATCGATGGTCCCGCCCAGGGATGCCACCCGTTCCTGCATGCTCAAGAGGCCGATCCCCCTGGGCCTTCCGCCGGGAAGGCCTTCTGCGGCCGTTTCAAATCCCACGCCGTCGTCCCGGATGACCAGAATTGTTTTCGGGTAGCTGTGGGTCAGGAGGATCTTTACGTTTTTCGCCTGGGCGTGCTTGGCAATATTGGTGAGGGACTCCTGGAAGATCCGGTACAGGACGATCTCGGCCGCTCCGCCAAGGCGGCGCTTGAATCCCGTTGCCTGGAACTGGATGTCGAGACCCTCGCGATGGCTGAGGAAATCCTGGATATGCCACTCCAGGGTCGGAATGAGACCCATGTGATCCAGCAGGTCC
Source organism: uncultured Syntrophaceae bacterium (assembly GCA_964641935.1). GTDB lineage: Bacteria > Desulfobacterota > Syntrophia > Syntrophales > PHBD01 > PHBD01. Next base: position 7,058 of record CAZXMK010000122.1, on the reverse strand, counting down.
GGCCTCAGGCGGGCGGTGGTCTTCCGGACCTGGTCGGCCAGTTGCTCCACCCGGCGGACAAGCGTCCGGCACCGCTCCTTCCTGTCTCCGCCGCTTTCACCGAGGGAGGCCTCCAGCGCCTCCAGGCCGAAATGCAGGGACGTGAGGGACTGGCCGAACTCGTCGTGGAGATCCGCCGCGAGGCGCCGGCTTTCCTCTTCCATGACGTCGATCAGGCGCCGTGACAGGAGATGGATTTTCTCCTCTGCTTCTTTGCGGCTCGTGATGTCGATGACAATGGCCACGACGGCCGGCCTCCCCTGATAGATGGCGGGGCTGGCCCAGAGCTCGACCCAGATGATCGAACCGTCCTTTCGGAGCGCCCGGAAGATGTACTGGGCGGGTGAGAAAGAGATTTTCTGGCGTTTGATCCCCCTCTTTTTCACCATGTCCCGATCCGCCGGATGAATCACCTCCCAGAAATTCCTGCCGATGATTTCGTCGGCGGAATCATAACCCAGCATGTCGACGAGCCGCTGATTCACATACTGAAAGATCCCGTTCTGATGAACGTTGATCCCGGCGATGGAGTTTTCCACCACGGTTCGATACTTCTCCTCGGACTCCTGGAGCTCTTGCTCGGCCCGCTTCCTGTCCGTCACGTCCACGACAAATCCCTCGTATCCCTCGGGTTCTCCCTGCTTGTTCCGCCGGATTGCCGATGTGATGTGGACGTCGATGACAGTCCCATCCTTCCGCCGCATCTCCGTTTCGAATTCCCGGACGGACCCTTGGCGGCCCATCACCTCCTGGAACCGGAGGCGGCTTTGGGGATCCGTATACAGGGACTTTGTCGAGTCGAGACCGATCATCTCTTCCCGGGAATCGTATCCGAGCATGCGGACACCCGCGTCGTTGATGTCGAGTATGATCCCGTCGAGATCGGTCAGGTTGACCATGGCCGGAGAGTGTTCAAAAAGATGGCGGTACTTCCGTTCCGACTCACGGAGAGCTTTGAGTTCCCGCCGGCAGGCCTTCAGCTTTTCTTCCAGCCCGGCAATCCGATCCTCCGCAGACGGCTCAATCGAGGAATTCATGACAAGCGACCTTTCCTGTTCGTAGCATTCCGGGTCGAGGGGCTTTCATTCCGGCACCGCTCGCTCTTTTTTTTGCGTCATACCGTCAGGCCGAATCCGGAAACCGTTCGGGCGGAAGAATGGTTTATCGGATTGTGAATGTGCCTTCTCCGAAGGGTTTCCCGTCGACGAGAATGATGACCCGGTATCTTCCGCCGGGCCAGTGGCCGGGTTCATCCCACCCCCAGCTATGGTTGACCCAGGCGGTCCTCCAGTCCTTATGGACGGTGAATGGAAACTCGGCCTCTCCCCGGAGGCTGCCGTCCGGATTGAGATATTGCCAACTGAAGACGTAACGCCGGTCCATGTCCTGCCACTGGCCGTTCTCCATGTCCACCTGGCACCAGATGTATCGGGACGAATCCCGTGGGAATTCGGATGCATAACGGCGGTTGTCCATGGGTACACGGGTTGTCCCTCCCTCGTAGAAGCGGATTCCCAGCAGGCGGAGGGGGAGGGGAAGCACGGTGGCGGTTTCGCTCCGTGGAGAGCCCGTGGTTGCCCGCTCGATGCCGGCGATCCACTCTTCCTGCCAGAAACCCGGTTTCGTCCGGACGACGATCCGGTCCCCGGGTCGAACCGTCCGGAATAAGTCGGCGGTGACGGAGAGGCGGTCGGTTTCGCCCGGATGCTGCCAGGAGGGAAAGGCAAGGTAGTATGTCCGGCTGTCCTTGCTCTTCGTGATGTATCGGTCCGTCACAGGAACCACCCGGGCCGCTTCGGTCCCCTGATCCAGGTATCCGTTCGTGACGACGGCTCCTCCGGTCAGGGCGAGCGGAAATCCGGCAAGAGACAGGATCAACGCGAAGAGAAAAATCCGGTGAGACGATGAGCGCCCCCGGATCCAGCGAAAGATGAGATAGAGAAAAACCAGCGCCACGGGTGCGGAAACGGCCAGGGCGTTGAGAATAAGACGGTTGCCGAGGGGTTCGTACTCGCTGAACCCGACTCCCAGGGAGACGGCTCCTCCAAGAATGAGAATGCCGACAAGCGAAAAAATCAGGACGAGACTGGCGGAAGATACGGGAGGCCGCGGAGCGTCCGGGAAGAGGGATGTCCCATGGGAGAGGGGGAGCCCTGCTTCGGCCAGTCCGACGGAAAGGGACACCAGGCCATCCAAGTATTGATCCGCCGGGACGGATGCAAAGTCATTCCCCCTGAACGGCGACAGGACGATCCGCAAACCCTTTTTTTGATCGAAGACGATTTCCCGGACGGGCAATGCCAGGGTGAAGAGATGGTCGATCTTCTGCTTCCGGGATGGTTCCGCGAGGTAAGATAGAAAGAGATCGCCCCGGTCGGTGTCGAAGAAGTAGGTCTTGTCGAAAGAAGGATCGCCCGTCCGGATTTCAGCCACCAGCCCGATTCGCTTTGCGAACCGGTCGTACCAGGCCTCTTTCCGGATTGTGAGTCGGGCCGGACAGGGAATCCTGATCTGGATGGTCAGGGAAGGGGGGGTGTTCCTGGAGCCCATGAAATATCGACAGGTGAAGGGGATTCCGCCATGGAGACCTTCCAGGAGGTCTCCTGAAAAAACGGATTTCCGGGTGATTCTGCCGTGGAGCTTCTCGGCCAGGGCCTGGAAGGCCTGGCGGCTTCCGGTAAGCTTTCGGCGATAGATAAACAGGAACCCGAGTAGGATGGCGAGGCCGATGAAGATTCCAAGGCCGGCGCCGATGAGGGTCTCGATCATGCTGTCTCCGGTCGTGCTCCCTGCTCGGCCGATCCGGATATCCTCCTTGTCCCGGGGTTCGGTCCGGCATGTGTCGGTTGCACAAGATCATAGGCGATGTGTTCCATGCCTGTCAAATCAAACGGGCCCGCTGGAAAAGGCAACGGAAAACGGAGCACGGATTCGGCGGGATCGGATAAACACGCATCCACGGAAAGGAGATGCAGTATCGCTATTTCAGGGATCCTCCGATATTCATGCTCGGTTTCTTTGATAGGAAATACTGTGAAAATATAGAAACGGCCCGCCCGCCACCGGTACCAACCTTCATTCATCTGTGACAGCGACAGGGGGCATGCCGTTCGGAAAGGAAGGATTCCACCCCATGGGAACATTTTCCTACAGCCATGAGGCTCTGGAGAATCTTCGGATTGCCGACACTGCGGTTCTCGATCCCCTGGTCGACATCGAGTCCGCCCGGAAGGCCCACCTGGCGAAGGACCATACCAAGCGGGACAAGAGGATGTCCCTGCAGGAGGCCATCGCCGGATTCGTCCAGGACGGTGACATCGCAACGGATTCGGGATTCGCCTATGTACGGACGCCGCATCAGGCCTACTTCGAAATGATGCGGCAGGGAAAGAAGGGGCTCCATTTCATCGGGTCCCCCAATACCAACCAGAGCTACCTGATCAACTACGGCGTATGCGCGTACTCCCACAATTCCTATATCGGTGCGGAGATGCGCGGAAGCGACCGGAACTATTCCCGGCAGCTCCTGAACGGAAAGGTCACGATCCTCTCGGAATGGAGCCACGGCTCCATGGCCCAGGGGTTCAAGGCGGCGCAGCTCGGCTCCCCCGGCGTCTGCAGCAAGCAGCTCCTGGGATCGGACATCCTGAAGTACAATCCCTATGTGAAGACCATGCAGAACCCCATGCGGGCCGATTCCGACCCGGTGACCTTCATCCCCGCCCTGTATCCGGATGTGACGATCATCCATGTCCATGCCGCAGACAAGTATGGAAACGCCAGGATTTATGGACCGGCGGTGAACGACGTCGCCCTGGCGGCTTCGGCCCGCAAGGTCATCATCACGGCAGAAGAGATCGTTCCGGAAATGGATATCCGCTACAACAACCTGGGAGTGGTGATTCCCTTCGTGTACGTGGATGCCGTCGTCGAGCTGCCCTACGGCGCCGTCCCGGGAAACATGCCGGGCTGCTATTACTGGTCCCGCCAGTGGTGGGAGAAGTTTCTTCGCTGGAGCACGCTTTCTGACGAAAACATAAGGGAATTCCTGGACTACTGGGTCATGGACAGCAAGGATCCCTTCGACTTCGTGGAAAAGCTCGGAGGCGCCAAGTGGGTTGCCCTGTCCCGCCGGCTGACGAAGACAGCCGAATACAACAACGAGGACGATGGATATGATTTTTCCTACCGGTCTTACACACCCGGGAACGATCCCGGTATCTACTATTGAGGAGGGGGGATGTCATGGAAGCACGGAAGCCCGCTAATCCTCTGGAAATGATCGCGTACGTTCTTTCGCTCCAGATCCGGGACCACCAGGTTGTCTATGTCGGAACGGGACTGCCCATGGTGGCGGCCATCCTGGCGAGAAAGACCCATGCACCCCACATCACCATGGTCTACGAGTCGGGCGGGCAGGACCCCATCCAGGGAGACATGCCGTGGTCCGTCGGGGATCCCTTCACGTGGCGGAAATCCGCGGTGATTCAGGAGATGGCCTATTCTTTCGCCCAGGCCTACAACGGTTATGTCGACATCGCCTTTCTGGGATTCGCCCAGGTCGACATGTACGGAAATGTCAACACCCATCAGATCGGGACGGACTTTCTCCATCCCAAGGTGCGCCTGACCGGCTCGGGGGGCAACAACGATCTCACTTCTCTCACGGAGAATATCGTTCTCGTGGGATTGCACACGCCGGACAAGTTCCCGCTGAAGGTTGACTTCATCACCAGCGTCGGGCATCTGAACGGTGGAGAGTCGAGGAAGGAAGCGGGGCTCCTGGGAAACGGACCCGTGGCGGTGGTGACCAACGCCGGCGTCCTCGATTTTGAACCTGTCACCAGACGCATGCGAGTTCAATCCCTTCAACCCGGGATGACCTTCGAATTCGCACAGATGTGCACCGGTTTCGAGCTGCTGAAACCGGATGGTGAAATCCCGGTGACGCCGGTGCCCGATCCGGACATCCTGGAGATTCTGCGGAACGAGGTGGACCCGCACGGCGTCTTCACGAAGATTCCCGGCATGTAGGACTGTCCGAGGCCTTGAAGGGCTTGAATCTCCTTGACAGGGGTGACCATTGACGCTACAAGCGAAGCCTCTTGCCGGTGGGAATCAGGGATTCCCCGGGACAGGGAGGGAGCGCATGGCAAAGGTGCCGATCACCCGGGCCGGGTTCGAAAAGCTGAAGAGGGATCTGGAGCATCTGAGGAACGTGGATCTGCCGGAAAACGTCCGGGATATCGAAGTGGCCAGGGCGCACGGAGATCTGTCGGAAAACGCCGAATACAAATCCGCCAAGGAGCGTCAGGCTTTCATCCACGCGCGGATCAAGGAAGTGGAGCAGAACCTGGCCGCATGCCAGGTCATCGAAGTGAAGGCGGCCGCCGACGGCCGGGCTGTTTTCGGCTGTACCGTGGTCATCGACGACCTCAAGAGCGGCGAAACGACAGAATACCGTCTGGTCGGTCCCTTTGAATCGGATATCGCGGAGAACAAGATCTCCGTCACATCACCCATTGGCCGGGCCCTCATCAGCCGGAAAATCGGCGAGCAGATCCGGGTCCAGGTTCCGGGCGGGGTTCGGGAGATCGAGATCGCGGACATTTTCGTAGAGCCGGAAGAGTGATAGACGGCTTCCATTCCATGATATAAAAAAGCCGGGAACATCCATTCCCGGCTTTTCTGTATTCGGATCCGGCCCCGAAGGGCCATACCGGCTCGTTTCAGTTTTTCTCCGCCACGCTCAGGCGGATCAGGGCCTTGTCCAGCGATGCCTTGGCCTTGTCATACTCGGGGTCTTCCTTGGTGAGCTTCGCCATCTTCTCCTCGGCGAGCTGCTTCGCCCGCTGGGCGCGCTCCTTGTCGATCATGTCCGACCGCTCGGCGCTTTCCACCAGGACCGTCACTTTCGTGGCTGTAACTTCCACGTAACCGTCGGCAACGGCGAAGTTCCGCTTTTTCCCCTCCTGGGTGAGGCTCAGGGCTCCGATGTCCACCCCGCTCAGGAGTGCGGCGTGCCCTTTCAGGACCCCAAACTCCCCTTCCGATCCGGGAACGGTGATTTCTTCGACTTTTCCGTTGAAGACCATCCGCTCGGGGGTGACGATTTCGACCATCAACTCATCAGCCATGGAATTATCCCTCAGACAGTTTCTTCGCCTTCTCGATTACTTCTTCAATGCCGCCGACCATGTAGAAGGCCTGCTCGGGCAGGTCGTCGTGCTTGCCCTCGAGGATCTCCTTGAAGCCGCGGACCGTGTCCGCCACCGAGACAAACTTCCCGTCCGTGCCGGTGAACTGGGCGGCCACGAAGAACGGCTGGGACAGGAAGCGCTGAATCTTCCGGGCCCTGCTGACCGTCAGCTTGTCATCCTCCGAGAGTTCGTCCATGCCGAGGATGGCGATGATGTCCTGCAGGTCCTTGTACTTCTGCAGGGTCACCTGGACCTGCCGGGCCACCTGGTAGTGCTCCAGGCCCAGGACGTTGGGGTCGAGGATCCGGGAGGTCGAATCCAGCGGGTCCACGGCGGGGTAGATCCCCAGCTCCGCGATGGGACGGGACAGAACGACGGTCCCGTCGAGATGGGCGAAGGTGGTGGCCGGGGCCGGGTCTGTCAGGTCGTCGGCGGGAACGTACACGCACTGGACGGCGGTGATGGAGCCCTTCGTCGTCGAGGTGATGCGCTCCTGGAGTTCCCCGAGGTCCGTGGCCAAGGTCGGCTGGTAACCCACGGCCGAGGGCATGCGGCCCAGAAGGGCGGACACCTCGGAGCCTGCCTGGGTGAACCGGAAGATGTTATCGACGAAAAGAAGCACGTCCTGGCCTTCCACATCCCGGAAGTACTCCGCTGCTGCCAGGGCCGTCAGGGCGACGCGCGCGCGTGCTCCCGGGGGCTCCGTCATCTGGCCGTAGATCAGGGCGGCCTGCTTGATGACGCCGGACTGCTTCATTTCCAGGTACAGGTCGTTGCCTTCGCGGGTTCGCTCGCCCACACCGGCGAACACGGAGATGC